>DATHPB010000119.1:0-8240 GCA_035484295.1 Cytophagaceae bacterium | reverse complement strand
GTAGTGATCATGTCGATGGATGTTTTGTATTTCTCAAACACTTCAAACACTTTGCGAAGGAAACCGTGCGCCAATAACATACGTGTTGATTTTATTTTAATGACAGTGATCGCATCCTTAGCGGCAATGGCTTTGATGTCTTTCTCTGTTGTTTTATTGGCGATCACAGTGCCCTTTGCTGCCGGTTGCATGGTGTTCAGCAACTTTACAGGGATATTGTATTTCTGGGCAGGCAAGATCGTAGACGGATGAAGGATCTTCGCACCGAAGTAAGCCAGCTCAGCCGCTTCATCAAATGTCAATTCTTGTATAGGAAAGGTTCTCTTCACAATACGAGGATCATTGTTGTGCATGCCGTCGATATCTGTCCAGATCTGGATTTCCTCCGCACGTATCGCTGCACCCACTAAAGAAGCAGTGTAATCGCTACCTCCTCTTTTCAAATTGTCGATTTCATCTTTTGGATTCAAACAGATATAACCTTGTGTAATAATCAAATGAGCGTCCTTGTTTGCTTTCAATAACGCTCCTAATTTTTCCTCTGTATACGACAACATGGGTTCATCATCTGCATCGATACGCATAAAGTCCAGAGCCGGCAATAAAACTGCGTTATAACCTTGCTCCAATAAATACGCATGAAACAATTGTGTAGAGATCAATTCTCCTTCCGCCAGAATGGCACGAGTGTGTTTGTCTCCAAAATCTTTTTCCTGTGTGAAAGCCAACACAAAATCATGATGTTGACGGATGATTTCAAGTCCTTTTGTTTTGCCTGCCGGTGTAGTATACAACTTATCTACAAATTCATGGTAAGGACCAAACAGGTTTTCAATGGCATTCTTAGCAGCAGCTACATCTTTCTTTGTCAACAAATCTGATATACCAACCAATGCATTCGTCGTACCGGAAACGGCCGACAATACCACTAGCTTTTGATCTGCTCCTGCTATCAGTTGAGCTACAGAATGCATTCTTTCCGGCTTCCCTACTGATGTACCTCCAAACTTTAAAATTTTCATGTGTATTATATTAATTAAACTATCGAACGGTTTTATTACTGCTTTATTATATTTCGCCAGAACTAGAAATTTATCATTTTCACGGCTGTGATACCCGCTTCATCCCCTTTGTTTCCATGTTTTCCTCCGGCACGGTCAAACGCTTGCTGTTTGTTTTCTGTAGTCAATACGCCAAAGATAACGGGCTTATCGTATTTCAACGAAACATCTGTAATGCCCGTTGCCACTGCTTGACAAATGAAATCAAAATGACTGGTTTCGCCTCTGATTACACATCCTAAACAAATGATGGCGTCAATCTCTTTTAATGCAGCCATCTTTTGTGCGCCAATGCTCAATTCAAAACTTCCCGGTACATATTTCTTGATGATGTTTTCCTTCCTAGCTCCTTTTTGGATCAATGTACTGTATGCTCCTTCATACAGGGCCTCTGTGATTTCTGCATTCCATTCTGACACCACAATGGCTATTTTCTTATCACCTAACGAAGCCGAAAGGTTAACGTTAGAGTAAGTACTTAAATTTTTTTCCGATGAAGACATTGTTTGATTACTTTCTTTTAGGGCTGACAGCAAAAAGGGATAAAACGTGTTGTTTTATCCCTTTTAGACCAGTGTATGTTTTAATTACTCAGTCGCCAGGGCATCTACGCGTGCCTTGTATTTCTTGGCATCGTTGATCTCTTGTGACTTCGGGTATTTGGTGAGAATCACATCGTAAGTATCTGACGCATTTTTGTTGTCTTTCAATGTTTCATAAGCCAAAGCCAGCTTCATCAGGTAAGAAGGTGTGAATTGTTCGTTGGCTTTATAATCAGCCGCTTTTTTATAGAAGGAAACTGCGTCATCGTATTTTTCCATTTCCATGTAAGCGTCGCCTGTCAAGGCATAGGCTCTTGCTTGCAGCAAGTAATCGTTAGAGGAGAATTCGCTCAGGTGATTGATTGCTTCTTCGTACTTGGCTTGTTTCAAATAAATTACTCCTGTATAGAAGTTCGCTAATTTGCCGGTTTTTGTTCCAGAGTATTTTTCTGCAATGTCCAGCAAACCCAATACTTTGCCGTCACCTTTCAATGCTTTATCCAATGAGTCTTGCTCGAAGAAATATACCGCAGGATAAATTTCATTCTGCGCCTCTTTGTTTGATTCTTCCAAGGTGTAGTCGTAGTAGAAGTATCCCGCTATACCAAGAGTCAAGACTCCAAGAACACCTAATAATAAGTTTTTGTATTTTTCCACCGGAGGTCTTGAATCCGTTACTTTCGCTTCCACCCCTGTTGCTGTTTTTACGTCTGCCATTTTTTCGTATACTACTAAAAGAAATAAAAATAATTATTCAATGATGAACGGATAGTTTTGATCAACATACACATCCTTGTACGCATCTGTTGCTGCCGGATACGGAGATTCTTCCGCGAATTTTACAGAAGCGTCTACTGTTACTTTGATGCTCTGATCAATTTTTTCCAAATCAGCTTCCGTAGCGTACTTATTTTCCAGAATGGCGATTCGCACTTGTTCAATCGGATCTTGAGCTTTGTATTCTTCCAGTTCTTCCTTCGTACGATACTTCGCAGGATCTGACATAGAATGCCCTTTGTAACGGTATGTTCTGAACTCCAATAAGGTTGGACCATCTCCTTTTCTTGCACGCTCTGCCGCACGTTCTACAGCTAGGTGAACCTCTTCCACTCTCATCGCATCTACTGCCTCTGAAGGAATATCGTAAGACTCACCCAATTTATACAATTCTGTTACGTTAGATGTTCTTTGTACCGAAGTGCCCATCGCATAACCGTTATTTTCAATAACAAAAATCACCGGAATTTTCCAGAGCATTGCCATGTTCAGCGTTTCGTGAAAGGCACCTTGACGAACCGCTCCATCTCCCATGTAGCAGATGCATACATTGTCTGTACCTTTATATTTTTCGGCAAATGCCAAACCTGCACCCAGTGGTACCTGACCTCCAACAATACCGTGGCCTCCAACGAAACCTACTTCTTTGTCAAAGATGTGCATGGAACCACCCTTACCTTTTGAAGAGCCGGTCACTTTACCGTACAACTCAGCCATCACTGCATTAGGACTTGTACCCAATGCCAATGGTTGTCCGTGATCACGGTATGCCGTGATGTACTTGTCTCCTTTTTTCAGAGCAGAAACTGCACCCAGAGCACAGGCTTCTTGACCTATATACAGGTGACAGAATCCTTTTATTTTTTGCTGGCCATACAATTGACCTGCTTTTTCTTCAAACTTTCTTAACAACTGCATTTTCTCATACCAGAAAAGATAGGTTTCCTTGGTAAATTTTGAATAGGCACTTACTTTTGTTTTACCGTTGTCTTTCACTTTATCCTTTACGCTAGCCATTTCTTAAATCCTTATATTGTGTACAAAGCGCCCAAAAGTAAGGAATTTTCATGTACATAGAAAAACTTAACGTGCTTAATTTCAAGAATTATTCCAGCGAGGAAATAAGCCTTTCTCCTGAGATTAACCTTGTTACGGGTTTAAACGGCAGCGGAAAGACAAATTTATTAGATGCCATTCACTGTTTAAGTCTCGGAAAGAGTGCTTTTTCCACCCAGGAGCAGAACCTGATTCTGACCAACCAACCCTTTCTTTCGGTGTTGGGATTTTTTGAAAAAGAAGGGAAAAGTTATGAAGTACGTTACGACTACCAAAAAGGAAGTAAAAAGCAGGTTTTATTGGACGGTAAAGTATATGACAGACTCAGTGATCATATTGGACGATTTCCTGTGGTGATGATCAATCCTGACGATCAGAAGATCATACGTGAGGGCAGCGAAGAACGCCGCAAGTTCTTCGACCAGTTGTTTTGTCAGATCGATCACGCCTACCTCACGCAACTCATGCATTACATGCACTTGTTGAAACAAAGAAACGCTTTACTCAAAGAATGGAAGGAAGGGAATGTTAAAAAAGATTTTGTACTGCTGGATTCCTATGACGCACCTTTATTAAGGCTCAACGGGGAGTTGCATGAAAAGCGTAAGCAATATACCGCACATTTCCTGAGTTACTTTTTGCTTCAATACAAAAAGTTAACGGAAGGTAAAGAACAAATGAACATTGTCTATCAATCGGACCTGTTTAAAAATGATTTTCCTTCCTTGTTCCACAAAAACAGGGAACGCGACCAGATCCTTGAACGCACGACACTAGGTGTTCACAAAGACGATTTTTCTTTTACCCTTGGCGAACAAACCGTAAAACACTTCGGCTCGCAAGGGCAACAAAAATCTTTTGTCATTGCACTCAAACTGGCACAACTGGAAATGATGCGTGAATTCAGCAAAACAGAACCGATCTTGCTGTTGGATGATATTTTCGATAAACTCGACGATGAACGCATTCATCATCTGGTACATAATATTGCCGGAACAACCTCCGGACAGATATTCATCACAGACGCACGACCAGAAAGATCTATGGAGATCATACGACTCCTGAAACGGGAAATTCGTATATTTCATGTAAATAAAGGAACTGTGATTCCTGCTCAGGTTGTGTAACAATTTATTCTATCTTTATACCAATAAGCATCATTGATTCGTTTACCTGTTTGCACAGCTGTAGCTATTGTCAACCAACTATTAATAACTAATCCATGTACGAGAAAAACGATTTTTTTAAACGCAAATCAGAGGTACAAAGTATTGGGGAAGCTTTGGGAGACATGCTGGATGCGTTTAAAATAAAAAAGAAATTCAATCAGACGCATGTCGTCCAGGCATGGGGTGATCTAATGGGCACAGCGATTGCCAGACAAACACGAGAGGTTTTTTTCAAAGATCAAAAACTCTTTGTACGCATCGATTCCGGAGCATTGAAACAAGAGCTTTCCATGCATAAAAGTTTAGTGGCTGAAAAGCTCAATAAGTTTATAGGAGAAGAAGTCGTGAAAGAAGTAATTTTTCTGTAATGAATACCAAAGCAGTCCGCCTGATTCTACTTTTCCTGACTGTTCTTTTAACAGGGTGGTCTCCAACAATAGCTTTCGCCGACGGCATCAAAAACCAGGGGTTCATTCTTAACCAGGGACAATGGCCAGACAACGTATGGTCTCGCGGCTCCTTTAGTTTTGGAGATGTCATTATAAAAAAAGAAGGGATTCAGTTTTTTCTCCGTGATAAAAACAATGCACATCACCATCACGGGGGTAAAAACAAAAATGATTCTCAGACAGTACATGCACACGTGTACAACATGAAATTTAAAAACGGCACGATAGGACAGCCTAAAGGATCAGAAGCATCCACATTTAAAGTCCATTATATTAAAGGCAATGATCCTGCTAAATGGGTAAAGAATTTATCCTGTCACCGTAAATTACTTATCGAAAATATTTATCCTAACATTGACCTGTTATTATACTTAAACGACAACGGACTTAAATACGATTTTGTCGTGAGGGAAAAAGCGAATCCTTCCATTATAAAAATAGTTTACGAGGGCGTAGACAGCTTAATCATCGATCAGGAAGGCAACCTTCAAATCAGTACATCCTTAGGTACGATCACCGAAAATATTCCCATCACATTTATAGAAAGAGCTAATGGCTCAAAAGAACCTGTTTCATGCCAATACCTATTGGAAGGAAATACGGTTCACTTCCAAACGAAAAAAATATCACGTACCCGTCAAGAAAAATTAGTCATTGATCCTAAATTAATTTTCTCGACATATTCCGGTTCTTATGCGGACAACTGGGGCAACACAGCAACCTACGACAGCAGCGGCGGAACGTACATTGCAGGAATCGCATTCGACAGTGGATTTCCTACAACAACGGGCGCCTTTCAACAAAGCTTTCACAGCGTGTACGGTGCATCACACCCTAATCCACATAGCGAAGCCGTAAATGGTGATCCTGATGTTGCTATCATGAAATACAATGAAACGGGTCAACTGGTTTATGCTACATACCTTGGAGGTGGTATCGAAGAAATGCCCACTAGCATGATTGTTAATAATCAGGGAGAGTTGTACATTCTTGGAACTACCGGTTCCAGAGGACATGCGGGAGATGGTCTTCCGTTCCCTACCACCGTGGGAGCATACAATACTGTTTTTAAAGGCGGCCCTGCCGTCTATCCCTTAGGAACCTACGAATTCCTCTATCACCCTTATGGTACAGACTTATTTGTATCCCGTCTGAGTGCAAGCGGTTCCAGCTTATTGTCCTCTACACTTATAGGAGGTACAGGGAATGACGGTTTATTGCTACATGACGAAGTACTCACCCGAAATTATGGAGATGAATTCCGAAGTGAAATTTTATTGGATAGTCTAGGTTTCGTGTACATTGCTTCACACACCCAATCAGGTGATTTCATCAATGCAAGCAGACCAGGCTACGATCATACTTTTCACGGTGGAGGAAGAGATGGTGTAGTGATGAAATTAAAACCGGATCTTACCGATGTGGTATGGAATACTTATTGGGGAGGAACAGGTTGGGATGCTTGCTATTCCTTGCAATTCGGAAAAAATAACGACCTCTACATTACCGGTGGTACAACCAGTACAAATCTGGTGACAAATCCCAGTTCGGTCAAACCCAATTTTTCCGGTAGTATAGACGGCTTTATCTTACGCTTATCTAACGACGGAACAACTTTATTGGGATCCACTTATATAGGGACTTCATCTGTTGATCAGTGTCAGCTGGTTCAAACAGATACCGATGGAAATGTGTATGTGTTGGGTCAATCTCAAGGCCAATACCCGACATTCAATGCCACCTATTCCAACTCTTCTTCCCATCAGTTCATTCACAAACTCAACAATACACTTACAACCACTCTCTTTTCAACTACTATAGGATCGAACCTCGACAAGATAGATCTGGTCCCCACTGCTTTTTTAGTCAATGACTGCGGTAAGATTTTTATATCGGGTTGGGGAGGAGACTTGAATTATCCGGAGACTCAATATGGAGAAACCGCAGGCCCCTACTATCAGATGGGCGATACAAAGTCTTTACCGATAACCAGTTCTGCTTTTCAGAAAACAACTGATGGTAGCGATTTCTACCTCATGGTATTAGATAAAGACGCACAGAGTCTTTTGTATGCAACATACTTTGGTGGGAATAAAGTGCCTGAACACGTAGACGGAGGAACCAGTCGTTTTGACAAACGCGGTATCGTGTACGAATCCGTTTGTGCCTGTACTTACGAAATCAGAGATGGCAGCGCTCCCAATTATCCGACCACACCTGGTGCTCATAGTTCGACGATAAATAGCTACGATTGCAACAATGCGGTGTTCAAATTCGATCTGAACAGCTTGAAAGCTGACTTCACTGTCGACACGACTAAAGTATGCGGCATCAGTCCTGTTAAATTCACCAACACCAGTCTGGGGGGCACCACTTTTCTCTGGAACCTTGGCGACGGTACGACGAATAATTCTTCTTCCTCTTTTTCGCATACCTACCAACAGCCCGGAACATACGTTGCTCAGCTTATAGTCACTGATAAAATAACTTGTAAAGGAATAGATAGTATAGAGAAAATCATACATGTATATGCTGCACCCAACCCTCAACTGACGGCCGATTCCTTACTGATATGCAAAGGAGATACCGCCCAATTGAATGCGACCTACAATGCGGATTATACCTATACCTGGACACCCAACCAATACCTGAGCAACAGCACCATCAACAATCCTTTGGCATTTCCTCCAGCGACACAACTTTACACGATATCAATCATAGACCAAACGACACAATGCACCAAAAAACAGAACGTATTGATCACCGCAGTAAAAGCTAGTCCTGACACGCATTATAAAAATACAACCGGCTGTGAGGGGCAAGCAAGTATTTTAGTGACCAATGCCTCCGACAAGTATGGATTCCAATACCTCTGGGATTTTGGCGATGGCTCTACATCCAATGATTTGCAACAAACCAGCCATACCTACGCCAACTTCGGAGATTACGTAGTGTCTGTTTCCGTTTCCAATTCTTCCTGCAGTGTATTCGATACGGTACACGTGCATTTGCCTCCGGTAAAAATACCCAATCTTTTTACACCAAATGGAGACAACCATAACGATAAGTATGTCATTGAAGGGATGACCGATAACTGGAAACTGGAAGTATACAACCGATGGGGAAATCCGATCTATACACGCGAACCTTACGATCAATCGTGGGATGGAGGGAGTTTGGTAGGTG
>DATHPB010000118.1:0-4794 GCA_035484295.1 Cytophagaceae bacterium | reverse complement strand
GCATGTACATGAATTGACACAGCCGTTTGGACATTCTACATCGGGTTCTCACGAACGCTATAAACCCGACGACAGGTTAAGCTGGGAAGAAGAATACGATTGCAACCGCAAGTTTAAAGAGTGGATCCTGTCGAATGGAATTGCTTCGGAAGAAGACCTGGTACAAATAGAAAAAGAAGCAACGGACAAAGTGCGTGAAGCCCGTCAACGTGCATGGGATGCTTATACTTCATCGATGAGGGGTGATTTTGATCTTGCTTTGCAAGGATTGAATGCTGCTGTACATGAAAGCAGAAGTTCCGAAGTGATCAATGGCATATACGAACAATTGCGCAAGACCTTGAATCCTTACCGGACAGATGCCGTCAAGGCCGTGAAGAAAGTTCTGCGGTTGATGCACGATGAACGGGTAGCTTCCAAAACAACGCTTCAACAATGGATTAGGCGCACTACTGAAGAAAACAAACAACGTTACAATTCTCATCTATACAGCCAGTCTGCAGAATCGGCCTTGAATGTACCGTTCAGACCTCCGGTTTACAATACCGACAGTCCGATGGTTGACGGCAGGGAAGTGGTACAACATAATTTCGAAGCCTTGTTTCGTAAAGACCCAAGACTGGTAGCGTTTGGTGAAGACGTAGGACAAATAGGAGATGTGAACCAGGGTTTTGCAGGTCTTCAGGAAAAATTCGGAATCAACCGTATTGTAGATACAGGCATTCGTGAAACAACCATCATCGGGCAAGCCCTGGGCATGGCGATGCGTGGCCTGAGACCAATTGCCGAAGTACAGTACCTGGATTATTTATTGTTTTGTATCCAGACTTTGTCGGACGATGTGGCTACACTTCAGTACCGTACTGCTGGTGGACAGAAAGCTCCGTTGATCGTACGTACCAGAGGACATCGTCTGGAAGGTATGTTCCATGCAGGTTCTCCGATCAGTATGATTTTAGGTGCTGTGAGAGGAATGTATGTATTGGTTCCCCGCGATCTGACGCAAGCTGCCGGAATGTATAATACCATGTTGCAGTCGGATGATCCGGCTTTGATCATTGAATCATTGAATGCATACCGTCTGAAAGAACGCATGCCTGCTAACCTCGGTGAATTTACCATACCATTAGGTGTACCTGAAACCATTCGACAGGGAACGGACGTTACGATTGTTACCTATGGATCAATGTGCAGGATCGTGTTGGAAGCGGCGGAAGAATTACAAGCATTGGGGATCAGCTGTGAAGTGATCGATGTACAAACCTTGTTGCCGTTTGACCGTTACCATTTGATTGTGGAAAGCATTAAGAAAACCAATCGGGTGATTTTCGCCGACGAAGACGTGTCTGGTGGAGCTTCTGCCTATATGATGCAAAAAGTATTGGACGAACAGGATGCTTACCGTTGGTTGGATACACCTCCACGTTGTATCTCTGCGCAGGATCATCGTACAGCTTACTCTACAGATGGCGATTACTTCTCTAAGTCCAATCCCGAAGATGTCATTGATACCGTTTATAAAATGATGGGAGAATGTTTTCCGGATCAATTTCCGGATTTGTATAACTAGAAATAGAAAAATAGTGATCAGCATTTTAATAAAAGGAAAGGAGTTCTATTTGTTTAGAACTCCTTTCCTTTTTTCTGACAACCAATTACATTCAACGCTCCACTTTTTCGTACTCAATATCTTCCACTTCTCTGTCTCTTCTATAAATGGCTGCTCTTTGGGGAGCGGATTTTAGTTTCGGTTGGAATACATTCAATGCTCTCAATACTAAAAGCATGGAAAGAACAATAGAAAGGAATAGCAACATCTTATTTGAAGGTTAAGTTATACTTATAAGACGTAGACCGGAGGTTTTTATTTTACCAGTTTCTGTTTTTTTTTAATGTGTTGATGTGAGCGAGGTGGTGATTGCAATGCCAGGCGTATACACCAATGTTTTCATCCAGCCTGAAGCGTTTGCCATGTTCCGGATGAATGAATGTTTTTTCAAGGTCTTTAGCCGTCAGCGATTGCAACAAAGTGACCCAGCGTTGATGCAATCCTTCCAATAAAAGAAGAGAAGGAGTGATGTCCATGTTTTTACTGTCTGCCAATTCGGCCCAACGTTCTTCGTAATAAGGTTTGATCGTAGGGGTTTCTTCTGTAAGAGCCAGTTTGAATCGGATCAAACTGTTCATGTGACTGTCTGCACAATGATGAACGACTTGTCTTATTGTCCATCCACCGGGTCTGTAGGGGGTATCCAATTGTTGTTTGTCCAAGCCTTTCACCGCTTGTAAAAGTCTTTTAGGAAAAGAAGCAATGTCTTTGATGTATCCGTTGACCAATTCTTGTGTCAAGGTTTGTGGTGCTTCATATTTTCCAATTGGAAATTGAAGTGAGTTAAGAAGATTATTCATGGAGATGAAAAGAAAGTAATAAAGAAAAAATACTATGAGTTCAACTACGGAGATCTAAGGACCTTGTCTGATAATCACCGGATCAGTTTCTATTGAATTACTCATGTTGCCTGCTCTGTCTTTTAATTTTACGACAAACTTCAACGTGTCATTATGCAACTGTGAGGTGGAGTAATTGAATGTCATGGCGTAAAAGAGATCTCCTTCAATAGGCCCGGGACTGCTGACGGGAGCAAGAAGAGGAATATGGCCGTTGTAGGTTAAAGTGCTGTCTTGAAAAATAGCAGGACTGAATATACCATTGGTTTGTCTGTAAACATCTACAAAGAAATCCACAGGGGCTGATGAGAGGTCGCTGTCCTGGTAACCTAAGTCTCCATTTCCATCTTCAAAATGAAGCCCGATAATGACAGAGTCGGCAAAGAGAGAATCTGTTGGTGAACTTTGCGCAGCGTTATAAAAAGTTTGCTTACGGATATTCTTATATTGTATATTCGGGACATCAGAAAATTTAGGTACCTTTCTACATGCTGTATTGAATGCACCGAGGCTTACTAAAAGCGCAAGGAAAAGAATTCTGTATGTCAGCGGAGAGAAAATCATCTGAGCGTTTAGGTTTACCTAAAGATAAACGATAATGATGGATAGAGAAAATTTTCAAAAGAAAATATTATCAATAGATTCAGAGGAAGGGTTTAATGAGATCGCATTACAGCTTTTTCATGAGCAAGCCTCGAGGAATCCTGTTTATAAGGAATACCTTCAGCTTATTCACTCAGCACCTTCATCCGTATTATACTATACACAAATTCCTTGTTTACCGGTCTCTTTTTTTAAAACACAGCAAGTTTCCTCTATTCCATTATCGTCTTATCATTACGATCAAGCACCATATTCCGCTGTTTTTAAAAGCAGTGGTACAACGCAGGAAGAACGCAGCATACATCGTATATACGATGTGCGATGGTACGAAAAAGTAACGCAGGAAGGCTTTCGTATTTTCTTCGGAGATATCAAAAACTACGTCATCATTGCTTGCTTGCCATCCTACTACGACAACAAAGAATCGTCTTTATTGTACATGGTCAATCATTTTATTGCGTTAAGTGAAAACCCTCTGTCCGGCTATTATGATTTTTCAAGTGATCGATTGGGTGAGGTGTTGGAGGCTTGTCAGATAACGGGTAAAAAGGCATGGATCATTGGTGTCACCTATGCGTTATTGGATTGGGCAGAAAATAACAAAAAAATAACATTGGACGATTCTACCGTTGTTTTAGAAACTGGAGGAATGAAAGGACGCCGAAAAGAATTGATAAGATCTGAACTGCACGAGCGCTTGAAAATGGGTTTAGGGGTAGCTAAAATATATTCAGAATACGGAATGTGTGAAATGCTGTCCCAGGCATATTGTTTTGAAAACGAACAATTTGAAGGTGTTCCCTGGTTGAGATTCGGGTTGAGGGAACTCAATGATCCATTTAACAGTTTGCAAGAAGGAAGTGGGGTGATTAGGGTGTTTGATTTGGCCAATATGGACAGTTGTTGTTTCCTGGAAACACAGGATATTGGTCAACGAGATACTTCGGGAAAGCTAAAAATATTGGGTAGAATTGATAATTCAGACATCCGTGGATGTAATTTGTTGTATCAAAACTAAATTGGCTTTTTGGTTTTAGGTAGAATTCTTTATATTTGTAAGGATAAAATTAACCTCAAATACGAGATCTAATGAAAACAAAATTAATTGCTTTAATCGTTCTAGTGGCTTTAGGAGTTATCTCTGCGTGCTCTCCGCACAGAACTTGCCCTACTTACATGAAAAACAATACGAATGTTGCGAAAGAAGCTAGAGTCTAGTTCTCTATTTTCATTTTAATCATGATATATTTTAAAGAGTACCTTTATTAAAAGGTACTCTTTAATTTTTTACATATAACTTGGCATCTTCCAATGTGATTTTCTTATCGCTCATGATGACCAATCGCTCCACTACATTCTTGAGCTCCCGAATGTTTCCTGTCCAGGCCTGTTGCTGCAAGTAGTCTAAGGCTTGTTTCTCGATTTCCTTTTTAGGAGAGCCGTATTCTTCCGCAATTTGCTCTAAAAAATGATTGACCAATAAAGGAATGTCGTCCTTTCTTTCTTTCAAGGAAGGAACTTGAATGAGGATTACAGAAAGTCTGTGGTAAAGATCTTCTCTAAATCTATTTTGTTTTATTTCATCTTGAATGTCTTTGTTGGTGGCAGCAATGATACGCACGTTGACTTTAATGTCTTTTTCTCCGCCTACACGAGTGATTCTATTTTCCTGTAAAGCTCTCAATACCTTTGCCTGTGCGGCTAAGCTCATATCCCCAATTTCATCTAGAAACAGGGTACCTT
>DATHPB010000117.1:0-4737 GCA_035484295.1 Cytophagaceae bacterium | reverse complement strand
ACCCTATTTTCCCTCCACTTACTAAATCAGGTTCTCCACTTATTCAATATGACCTTACTTTGAATGGTTCCATGCGTTAATTGCATTGTACAAAAATTAAAACAATGATCAATTATCGTTTACTCACTTTATCCATACTGTTGTTTTGGAGCATCATTGCCACTGCAAATGCCCAGGTAGACAAACTGAAGGCGGCTTATCTTTACAACTTTGCTACGATGACTAACTATCCGGCTTCTCATCAGAGTGGAAATTTCGTGATTGTAGTAGTCGGAAACAGTCCCATCATTGGAGAACTGGATGCGATTGCGAAAATCAAAAAAATAGGGAGTCAGTCTATCGAAGTGAAGAAGGTTAGTTCTGTTTCTGAAATTTCAAACGCACACATTGTGTTTTTACCGGAAGATCAAAAATCCAAACTGGCGGATTTACTGGCCAGGACGTCTTCATCTCCCATTGTAGTAGTGGCGGAAACAGACGGTGCATCAGTAAAAGGAGCCATCTTTAATTTTGTGCTGATCGACCAAAAGTTACGCTTTGAAGTCAACGAGTCTAAAGCCAATGCCAAAGGAATAAAGCTGGCTGCCAACCTTGTCAAGCTTGGCATTCCTGTAAAGTCGTAATTGTTTCAAATAGTTAAAATTCAAATTCTATGTTTTTAAAAAACAGAAAGGGATCGGTCAAACAGAAACTAGCCATACGGTTTGGTATGCTGATGAGCATATTCACGTTGGCGATGCTGGTGACTTTCCTCATCCTCAATAACAGCATTGGTATCAACAACAGGATCATTACTCTTTACAATCCTTCTATCAAGAAGCTGGAGAATTTCAAGTTGAACATCATCAGTTCGAAATCATATATCAACAGCTGGGTAGCTAACCAATCGGACAATACACATCCGGATAAAATCAAGTTGAAGGAACTTTTAAGCGATAATATCCCGGCTTCCAAAAAAGAGATTGAAAAAATAGCGGTTGACTGGGAACCTGCTGACAAAGCAAGATTTGAAAAGATTAATGGCACACTTGATTCCTTAATCACGGACTATAATAAAGTCATGCGTGGTTTATCCACTTTTGACAGTTACCTGGATGTACAACTCATGCTTGGTGAGATTACACCGATGGTACAAGATGGAGGTTCCATTGCATTGAAATATAACCGGCTTTTAAAAGGACTGGATGTATTGATTGCCATTCAAAATCAGAATGCAGAACGTGCAGGAAAAGAGATGACAGATTCCTTGAACATTTTCAAGAACATCATTATTCTGATCATTGTCATTACCATTTTGATTGCGGTCATCATCACCATCAATACAGTACGCATCATTACATTACCTATTATACAGGTGAAAGACGTATTGGTCAACATGGGTAAAGGGATCTTGCCTGATTTTCGCATGGACACGAGAAACGATGAGATCGGTGAGATGTCGGATGCTTTAAATTACCTCAACGACGGATTAAGAAAGACTGCTGCTTATGCAGACAGAATCGGTAATGGAGACATGGAGGCAACCTTTGAACCGTTGAGCGAACAAGACTTGTTGGGTAACTCTTTACTGGAGATGGGAAAGAAACTTAAAAAACTCAACGAAGAAGATTTGAAGAGAAACTGGGGGGCTACAGGTTTGGCAGAGTTTGTGCAATTGCTGAGAGAAAATTCCGACATGCAATTGTTGTTTGACAATATCATGTCTAAGCTGGTCAAGTATGTAGGTGCCAATCAAGGGGCCATGTTTTTAGTAAACGGATCAGAAGACGAAGAAACTATACTTACGTTGTCAGCTTGTTATGCATACGAGCGTAAAAAATTCCTAGAGAAAACTGTTTATCCAGGTGAAGGACTTGTAGGTCAGTGTTACATAGAGCGTGACATCATTTACCTCACCGATGTACCGGACAAATATGTCAGCATTACATCAGGGTTGGGTGATGCCAATCCAAGATGTATTTCTTTGTTTCCGTTGATCGTGAACGAAAAAATTATGGGTGTTATAGAATTGGCATCCTTTAAAGTTTTGGACAAGTATGAAATTGATTTCATCAGAAAACTTTGCGAAAACATAGCAGGTACCATTTCGAATGTCAAAATCAATCAACGGACTATTATGCTCCTAGACAGTGCAAAGATCTCACAACAAAAGATGATGGAGAATGAAGAAGAAATGAGACAAAACCTCGAAGAGCTTACTGCGACGCAAGAAGACATGCAGAGAAGAGAAAACGAATACAAAACAAAAATTCAGGCGCTGGAAGACAAACTTCAGCAAAAAAAATAAAACGTTAGTACCACTGTAAATTTAAGATATATATGAACAAAAAAATACTTTTGCTTACTATGTTGTTGCTCGCTTCCTATATAGGATACGGACAGGTCGCGGATTCAACGACAACAATGACCGACCTGAGCTTAGAGGAACTCATGAATGTCCAGGTCGTTTCGGCCTCTAAAAAAAGTGAGTCGGTGTTCGAAGCTCCGCTATCTATAGGAAGTGTGAGCAGAGAAGAGATTCAAAGATCTGGTGTCACGTCTATTGTAGAAGCATTACGTTTGATTCCGGGTTTGCTGGTAACAGAAATGTCTAACGGCAATTACCAGGTGGACATCAGGGGGCTGAATAATCTACCTCCAGCAACGGCAATCAACAACGCTTCTAACTCTATTTCATTGGTCATGATAGACAACAGGCCGGTATATAATTACTTCAATGGAGGTACATTCTGGGAAACCATTCCGGTTGATTTGAACGATGTGGAAAGAATAGAAGTAGTGCGTGGAGCTTCTTCTGCACTCTATGGACCTAATGCTGCAGCCGGTGTGATCAATATCATCACTAGAAAAATAGATAAAGACGGTTTGTATGTGGTAGCGAATGCACAAGGAGGTAATCCTTCCACCTACATTGGTAATGCTTCAGTAGGTTATAAGGTAGGGAAATTCGATGCTATTGCATCGGGTAACTTTCAAACGAGAAACAGAACAGAAACGGACTACTACAATTGGGCTACCCAGACAAGGGTTTCTTCGGACTCCATTACATCTTATTTTCCGGGTGGACCATTGGTAGACGTGCATAACAATCCAAACGCCAGCACGCGTTACCCAAGTCCTAAAAGTGCTATGAATAAACTCGGTTACAATGCGTTCTTAAATTATACGATCTCTGAAAAAAGTAATATAGGTCTTTCTTTCGGTGGCCAGCAATCAAGAGTGCAAAAAGCATTCACTGACAATTTGGCTACTCCTTTATCTACGCAAGAGTCTTCTACAAACTATGTAGATGCGAGAGTGAAATTAAATAATTGGAATACCATGCTGGCGTATCAATTCGGTACACAAGATGTAGCAAGGGGTTCTAACGGTTACAAATACAATTTCAATACCATAGATTTCGTCACCGAATACGATATCAATTTCAAGAACCTGTCATTGAAGCCAGGTGTTAGCTTTAGAAATGCAGTTTATGACGATTCTAAGTATGCAGACATTGCAAACGGAGAAGGATTCATCAATGGAAGCAAGACATTGACAGATGCTGCCGCATCTTTGCGTGCCGAATACAAAGTAAAAGAGAAATTGAAAATCATCGGTGCCGTACGTACTGATTTCTACAATCATCCGAGCAAGGCATATACGTCATACCAATTTGCGCCAAGTTATAAAATCTCAGATCGTCATTTTGTAAGAGGTAATTACTCCAGGTCATACAGAGGACCGAACATGTACGATACGTACAACTCTAGTTCCATACTGGTAGGTTCTACACAGGTTGCACCCGGTGTGTTTTTTCCGGACTATGCAAAGATTGTGGGGGATCAAAACATCAAGTTGTTAAGTATCGACCTGTTTGAATTGGGATATAGAAGCAAGATCACAGACAACTTCCATATCGAGTTGGATGCGTTCCATCAAACGGTGCAAAACTATACGTTCTTAGTTGGTCAACCGAATCAGGTAGATATGGCAAACGGAAGAGTTATCATTCCTCAAACCGTAGAAAATATTTCCATGAAAACGATTCAAGACGGAATAACTATTTCTGCTAATTATGTACAAAACAAATTCCAGATCAAACCTTTTGTAACGATCCAGACCACACAATTGAAATATGTTCCGAAATACAGAAGTTCATATGCATCAGATTCTGTCAATAATGTAAGTGTTACCTATAATGCTACGCATAAAGGCACACCTAGTGTATTTGGCGGAGCGTATGTGAACTACAAAATTTCCAAGAAATTTAATGCAAACGTGTCGATCTACTACTTCGGATCTTACCAGTACAACAACATCTATAGCAACTTTGCTGCGAACCCTAACAATGGTATAGTAAATGTCTCTTCTAAGTTTTTGCTGAATGCGAGATTTGCATACAAGCCGATAGAACAGTTGGATTTGTTTGTGAATTTAAGAAATGCATTGAATCAAACGTCTTTCGAGTTTGCACAAACGGACAAGACAGTATTGATGTTCCTTGTAGGAGCAAGCTTTAAATATTAAAAGTTGAAGGTTGGTTGATTTGTTTCAGGGACACTGCTTTCACAGTGTCCCTTTTTTATATCTTTATCGAAACGGTTACTCTTGTACCTGCAGGTTTTCGTTCATTGTCCAGCAAGTCTTCAATGTGCACGGATACGGATGCCGCTTTATTGATGATTTCCAGTCTTTCTTTGGTCAATAGCATACCGTAAGACTTTTCCTTGATGATATGCGATTCTTTTATTTTGG
>DATHPB010000116.1:0-3333 GCA_035484295.1 Cytophagaceae bacterium | reverse complement strand
GCTGTAAACAATATGGCTACGGCATATAACGATGCCGCGGGACGTCCTACACCTGATTACGTTGAGTTGGGTAGTGGAAACATCGGAGGTAAAACACTTGCACCAGGCTTGTATAAATGGTCGGGCACTGTTACTGCACCTACCAATGTCACGCTTTCCGGTGGCCCTAGCGAGGTTTGGATCTTCCAGATTGCCGGAAACCTAATGGTCAGTTCTGCGGTGAAATTTACGCTGAGTGGAGGTGCACAAACCAAGAATATTTTCTGGCAGGTCGCGGGACAGGCAACCATCGGTACAACGGCTCATTTTGAAGGCATCTTGTTGTCCATGACAGGTATCACACTCAAGACGGGTGCGTCGCTGAATGGCCGAATCATGGCTCAAACCGCTGCAATTCTTGATGCCAATACCGTTACAAAACCACAGTAAGATAAAATGCTCAGAATGGAAGGCTGTCTTTAGAAGACAGCCTTTTTTTATGGTAGAGGTTCAAACTTCTATAAAAGTAACTCGAGCAGCATCTGAACTACAAATAAGTGGTTATGCGCATTCAATAGTTCATAAATAGCTAAGTTTTATTAATTTTAATACTGGTTTAATCACGAATTATGGAACAAAAAGTTTTTAGGAATGTCTTAAACGCAACGGTCATCGTTGCTGCTTTGGGCTACTTTGTAGATGTATATGACCTGGTACTTTTTCTGGTGATAGGGAAAGACAGCATCAAGGCGATTTTTCACGAAACACTGACTGATGTGCAGGTGCTCGAGAAGTTTCAGTTTTTATTGAATGTACAGATGCTCGGTATGCTGGTAGGCGGGATCTTCTGGGGAATCTTGGGAGATAAGAAAGGACGTTTGTCTGTTTTGTTCGGTTCTATCTTCGTGTACTCCATAGCAAATGTGGCCAATGCTTTTGTAACAGACATGAACGGGTATGTGGTGTGCCGTTTCATTGCAGGACTTGGTTTAGCGGGTGAACTGGGTGCTGGTATTACTTTGGTTTCAGAATCTATGGATAAACGTTACAGAGGATACGGTACCATGCTGGTAGCCTCCATTGGGGTAACGGGCGCTGTAGTGGCTGGATTGGTCGGTAACATCGGCTGGAAAACATCTTACCTGGTTGGTGGCGGTCTAGGGCTTTCTTTGCTGTTGTTGCGTATTGGAGTATTCGAATCCGGAATTTTCCAACGTGCGCATCAACAAAGTGTCAGTAAAGGAAATTTCTTTTATTTATTTTCTAATAAAAAACTGTTTCTGAAATACCTGCATTGCATTCTCATCGGACTACCGATTTGGTTTGTGATCGGGATATTGGTAGGAAGAGCACCTGAGATCTCCAAGTTGTTGGGTGTTACAGATCCGATTAAACAAGGAACATGCATTATCTTATGCTATAGTGGATTGATCTTCGGAGATCTTGCGAGTGGTGCCATTAGTCAATGGCTGGAGAGCAGAAAAAAAGTATTTGTTGTGTTTTATATCCTGTGTGCGGCATCTATTGTACTCTATTTAAATTTGATTTCCGTATCTGCTGCTGTATTTTATTCGGCGGTAACGTTACTGGGTTTCTCGGTGGGTTTCTGGGCAATGTTTGTCACAGTAGGATCTGAACAATTTGGAACCAACATGCGGGCAACAGTGGCTACCACTGTACCTAACTTCATAAGAGGATCTTTGGTATTGATTGCTATGTTGTTCGATTACATTTATAAATTTTACGGTGTATTTGTAGCCAGTTATGTTGTAAGCGCATTGTTGATTTTAATAGCCGCTTATTCTTTGTCACAGCTAGGTGAAACGTTTGGTAAAGATTTAGATTATATAGAAGAGTAAAAAGATGTTATGCTTTATAGTATAAAAAAAAGAGCCAAATTAATTGGCTCTTTTTGGTCTTGATTATTTGACACTATTATTATCCGGCCAGGTATTCACTTACACTTTCAAGTGTCGCTTTGATGGCTTTTTTCTTTTGGTTCCAGTCTGCAGGACAAACTTCTCCGTGTTCTTCCACGTGTTGCAAGGCCTCTACCATTCTTACGGCTTCATCGATGTTACGGCCAAGCGGCAGGTCATTGATGACTTCGTGACGAACAACACCTTGCTTGTCAATTAAGAATGTTCCTCGGAACGCAATAGGGTTTCCTTTGAAGATTAATAAACCGTTATCGTCTACATCGTATTCTCCTCCCAATACACCGAAGTTTGCAGCGATTGTCTTTGCAACGTCTGCAACAATAGGATAAGTTACGCCTTCAATTCCACCTTTGTTCGCCGGAAGACTTAACCAGGCCAGGTGCGAATTTTCCGTATCTGTAGAGCAACCGATTACTGCGGTGTTCAGCGCTTCAAACGCTTTTAGACGTTCTTGAAAAGCAACAAGCTCGGTAGGACAAACGAAAGTGAAATCCTTTGGGTAAAAGAAAAACACTACGTATTTTTTTCCAAGAAATTGGTCCAGAGAAAAATTCTCAACGATTTGGTTTCCGTTTACTACTGCTGGTGCATTGAACGAAGGTGCTTTTTTTCCGACAAGAGCCATAATGAAATTGTTTTAGATGGTTTAAAATTTATTGATGGTGATTGTTTTTGAGTCATCGATTTTCCTGCCTCGGACTTGTATAGAAATATCGGTGATCTCCAGGTTGTCTATATTTCTTTTAGCTAGATGAGCTTTCATCAACGCTTTGATGTGCTCGTCTTCAAAGTCTATGATTTCATGGGTCTTTTCGATCACGATGTGGTGATGTTCTGTTGTTTTTCCATCGTAACGGTAAGTGCCTTCTACGGTAGAAACTTTTTGGGCCAATTGATATTCTACCAAAGTTTCCAATGTTTTGTATACCGTGGCTAAAGAAATGGTCGGATACAATAATTTGATCTGATCATAAATAGCCTCCGCTGTAGGGTGACTATGATCATGCAACAACGCATCGTAAATGACGATTCGTTGAGGAGTGGCCTTTAACCCTTTTTCACCTAATATTTCCCAGGTCGTTTTGATGGTAAGATTGATTTGCTTTGAGTAATATGTATTAAATGATAATAATTATTATGTAATGATCTAAAAAAAACTCCGAAGAGTCAAGAGAAACATTATTTAATCTACGAATTTAGCTAAAATCCTATAAAATACCATTTATTGAGCATTTGAACCAACATAGGGGCTGCTCTCATTACATCTGCTTTGGAAATGTAATGAAGTACCGTAGACACAGATTCTTGACTCTTTCCTAACAATACAGATACCATAAGACAACTATAAAGCAGCGAAATTTGAAGAATAAAAGGTTTATCAGTAGACTTATGTTTCATGTTGAAATAATAGCTT
>DATHPB010000115.1:0-6284 GCA_035484295.1 Cytophagaceae bacterium | reverse complement strand
GAAACCGCTAAAAAGTAATGCCATGTCAATTACAGAAGTAGCCATTAAACGACCATTACTGATTACAGTAATTTTCGTTACCCTGATCCTCTTTGGATTTATCAGTTATCGTACATTGAATTACAATTTGTTGCCAAAATTTGAAGCCAATGTTATTTCAGTGTCTACGGTTTATCCCGGGGCATCTTCCGATGAAGTGCAAAGCAGTGTTACCAAACCGATTGAAGAAGCAGTTTCCGCCATTGAAGGGATAGATGTCATTTCTTCTACCTCAAGAGAAGGAATTTCCGCTATCACTGTTACACTGAAGTCTGGCTTCAGCAGTATCAATGCACAAAACGATGCCGAACGGAAAATCAATCAGATCAAGGCCAATCTGCCGGATGCCGCGGAAGACCCGGTAGTAAACCGTTTTAGTACCGATGATTTCCCTATCTTAAAAATAAGTGTAACATCTAAGATCTCGCAGACCGAATTGTATGATTTCATTGACTTGCAGGTAAAACCTTTACTGACTAATGTCGGCGGTGTATCGCAAGTGAACATTATTGGTGGCAATGAACGTGAGATTGAAATTTACCTGGATAACGACAAACTCAATGCATATAATATTTCGGCGACACAGGTTAACTTTATCGTAGCTGGTAATGGTGTCTCTTATCCGGCAGGAGATGTATCATCCAGAGAAAACAGGTTTTCCGTGCGTTTGGATGCAAAGATTAAAAAAGTGGAAGACTTGAGAAACCTGATTATCCGTGAAGACCCGGATGGCAGTAGAATTCTGTTGAAAGACATTGCAACCGTTACGGATGCCCAAACAGAAGCGACTACATTGAATCGCATCAATGGAAAACCTGCCATCGGGTTTCAGGTCTTTAAACAATCTGATGCCAATGCGGTGGCAGTAAGCCAGGGTGTAAAAGACAAACTGATCAAGATCAAAGAAATGTATAAGTCTAAGGATTTTAATTATGAAATCGCTTCTGATCAATCGGTCTATACACTTGCCTCTGCTGATGCGGTAATGCACGATTTGTATTTGGCGGTATTGATTGTGGGCTGTGTGATGATTCTTTTCCTACACAGTGTGAGAAGTTCAATGTTTGTCATGGTGGCAATTCCATCGGCTATGATTCCAACCTTTATCCTGATGTGGGCATTTGGATTTTCGCTCAACTTAATGACCTTGATGGCGCTGTCCCTTGTGGTGGGTATATTGGTAGATGATAGTATTGTGGTCTTGGAAAACATCTACCGGCACATGGAGATGGGAAAAGACAAACGTACAGCTTCCTTAGAAGGCAGGGAAGAGATCGGATTTACAGCCATGGCCATTACATTGGTTGATGTTGTCGTATTCCTGCCGTTGGCACTAACCGGTGGGTTGATCGGTAACATCCTGAAAGAATTTTCCTTGGTGATTGTTTTTTCGACACTGATGAGTTTGTTTGTTTCCTTTACACTTACTCCGCTACTGGCTTCCCGTTGGGGTAAAATAGAAGTGTTGACAAAAGATACGTTTTGGGGACGATTGAATTTGATGTTTGAAAATGCAATTGATGCGGTAAAAAATTTTTATGGACAAGTACTGGTATGGGCATTGCTACATAAAAGATATGTCATTCTGATTGTTGTTGTTTTGTTTATTGGTGCGGTCTCTTTGCTTCCTTTGGGTTTTATCGGAGCGAGCTTTGTGGGTAATGCAGATCGCGGTGAATTCCTGATACAAATTGACATGGCTTCTGAAACCCCCTTGAACCAAACGAATCAGGCGGTACAAAAGGTGGAGAAAATGCTTATGGCGCACCCCGAAGTAGTCAAGGTGTTTTCCAATGTGGGAACGCAGTCCGGACAAACGGCTACTGCCACCTCTTCGAATACCAACCTGGCGGAAATTTCTGTAACATTGGTAGATAAGAAAGACCGTAAATTTTCTACGGATGAATTTGGTCAACGAATGAGAGACGAATTATCCGTTATACCGGGAATAAAAATTACGGTGCAACCTGTGAGTATCACAGGTAATAGTCAAACACCCATAATGATTGCGGTGAAAGGAACCAATATGGACAGTTTGATTAAAGCGGCTAACATCGTGAAGGCGGTTGTCATCAAGACACCGGGAACAGATTACGTTCAGTTCAGTACGAAAAATCCGAAGACAGAGATTTCCATCAATCTCGATAGAGATAAGATGTCGAAGCTGGGAGTAAGTGTAGGGGATATCGGACAGTCGGTACAGTTGGCTTTCCAAGGAAATAACAAGGCCAAGTACAAAGACAATGGTGAAGAATACGGAATCAATGTTATCATGGATCAGAACGATAAGATGAATATTGAAAGTGTGCGACACATGTCGATACGTAATAGCCGTGGAGCGGTGATACAGCTGAATGATATTGCGGATATACACGAAGTCGTTGGCCAATCTGTATTGGAACGTAGCGATCGTATGAACTCTGTGAAAATTTTATCGGCTGCGGTAGGACGTGCATCGGGAACAATTGTAGATGACATCAAGGCAAGTTTAGCAAAGGAAAAATTACCAGAAGGAATTACAGTCGATTACCAAGGTGATGCAAAAAATCAGGCAGATGCTTTCGGAAGTCTGGGTCTGGCTTTGTTGATTGGTATCTTGTTGATTTATCTCATCATGGTGGCCTTGTATGAAAGTGTGGTCTATCCTTTCGTGGTTTTATTCTCTATTCCCGTGGCACTCATAGGATCTATTCTTGCGCTGGCATTGACAATGAATCCGCTAACCATTTTTGCCATTCTGGGTTTGATCATGTTGTTAGGATTGGTATCTAAGAACGCTATTTTGATTGTAGACTTTACCAATCACTTAAAGGAGAAAGGGATGCCGGTAAAGGAAGCATTGATCGAAGCAGGAAAAGAAAGGTTAAGGCCGATACTAATGACAACACTCGCCATGATCTTTGGTATGCTTCCTATTGCTTTGGCTTCGGGAGCAGGTGCAGAAACAAAGAACGGTATGGCTTGGGTAATCATTGGTGGATTGACAAGTTCTATGATTTTTACCTTGGTACTTGTTCCCTCTGTCTATATGATCATTGATGGATGGAAAGACAAAGTCAATAGATTTCTTGCGAAGGTTTTTAAGAAGCAGGATGAAACAATAAAGGTTTCAAGCCAACACTAAATAGAATAAAGTATAAGAGTTGAAGAATGAAGATGTATATCGTTCTTCAACTCTTATACTTTCTTTATTTCATCCTTTTCCATCGAATGTATCTTTTTTCGGTTACTCTTTCCTTTTTGGTTATCCTACCACCATAAATTCTACTAATTATATAGGATTTATAGAATATTAATTAACTTTGTACATCGTTCATCTAAAACATCAGTCAATATGAGCTTACAGGGATTATCATATGTATATAAGGACGAAAAGCTTTCGATAGAGGCTTTTAAAGAATATCGTTTAAGCAAGGGTGTAGTTTGTAAGAAATGTGGCGCCAAACAGCACTACTGGTTGATGTCCAAACAACAGTTTCAATGTGTGGACTGTCGTTTCAGAACAACCTTGCGAAGTGGAACGGTGTTACAAGGAAGTAAATTACCCTATTCTTATTTCTTTATCGCAGTAAATCTGTTGTCCAAACAAAGCAACAGACTCACACTGGATGAATTTCAAAAAGCAACGGGTCACAAGTATTACGAGCCACTTTGGGAATTCTTAAACAAATTGAAAAGTCACCTGGATGAAAAAGAGCGCAATGTTATTTTACTGCAGTACAGTGCAACGTTGAACAAACGTTTTCGGTTGGGGCTATCGGTGGATGATACGCTTGCCTTGAAAGTAGCACCGTCACATGTATTCTTGGAAGAGAGAGTATCGACGATTTCTGCAAGATGATTTGGTTAGAACTTCGGTGGATGCATGAATCTTAAAATGTGGTGGACAATTTTTAAGATGTAAAAGTCTGCTGAAGTTTTAACTATTTTAGAAGGCCATATATTATTGGATAAACGGTCTTTTTGTATGTCTCATAGAAATGTTGAATTAAAAGTATCCTGTTTTCTGATATTCATAATGATGTTCGAAAAACAAACGAAAGTTTGTAAAGTCTTAGAGGAGAATTTTTGTAAGCGGTGTACGGTCCTTCCCTTTTTTGATTTGGTGAAACTCTGCAGCTTCTTCTATGGAATGAGATTCTTTCAAGTTGCCGTCTTTCTTTGCCATCGCGGCTAGATGGCTGTAGAATGTACGAAGCACCTTCATGTCTTCTTCACTCAACTCTTCTACACAGACCAAACGATTGCTTGCAATTTCGTTGGATGCGAGGAGTTCGTTTAATTTCAACTGAATAGAAAGTGATTCTTTGTTTTGTGCTTTTTGAATGACGAACACCATGAGAAAAGTGATGATGGTTGTACCCGTATTGATGATCAATTGCCAGGTTTCTGAGTAATGAAAAAACGGACCGGAACAAAGCCAAAGGATGACAAGAGAGATCGCACTAATAAATGCGTAACGATTGCCTGTAGCTTCTGCCACATAAGAAGAAAACTTTTCAAAAACAGCCTGAATGTTTATGGTACGCTTGGTCATAACGAGGTGAGAGTATCATTTGTACAACCACAAAATACTTTCCAAAACAACTTGAGGGTTAAAACGAAGAAGAATACTTGTTTCTTTATTAAGCGGTTCCACAAGGTGTGGATTTTATACCCCCTTATAAAGGACTATTTGTCTATAAAAACATCCTATACGTGGGGAAAATAGTCAGGCACAAAATTTGAACAGAATTAATATATAAAATGTAGTCAATTACTATTTCAATGAAACTATGAGAAATCAATTGTTGGAAATGCAAGCAAAAGGAAAGCAAGTTGCTATCATGGCTGCGAACGGTGTGGACGAAGGTTCTCTTTTTAAAATGAAATTTGCTTTGGAACAAAAAGGACTACAAACAAAAATTATTTCCACAGAACAAGAGAGTATCAGTAGTTCCCAGGGAAAACAAATAAAAGTAGATCAAAATGTAGTCGCTTCTTTTCCTATGGATTTTGATGCAGTATATGTACCGGGAGGAGAAGACAGCATCTTTGCATTACAAACCGAACCTGGTGTAATTCAATTCATCAATGAAGTATTTAAAAATAGCAAACCGATTGCTGTAGATGGAGAAGGCGAAGAGTTGTTGTATGTTACGGCGGCTGGTGAAGAATTAAACAATGGTAAAGCAGAAGGTGTGCTGATTAATCGTGCATCCAAAGAGTTTGTACAAGCCATTGCTCAGCATGAATTGTGGCTTACAGAAAAGCCTCAAAGAATTTCGGCATAAGAATAAGCGGTAAAATTCTTTTTACTTACCACTTTTATTTGTAATCGATTATGCTTGTAGGCAAGAAATGTAACGATCAGATACGTTTAGTTTGTTTTCTACTATAATCAATCCCTGACGGACTTAAAGCTAAACATGTATTACAAATTTATCTTTGGTAGGCTGTTTATGTTCTGACCAGTTGATCGCTAACACTTGTTTGATGGCTTGTTTCAGTTGAGGAAAAGAATTGGGTTTTCTTAAAAAATGATTGGCTCCTTGTTCGTACACCTTATTGACAGCTTCGGGCTGATCGGAAGTGGAGAAAACAACAACGGGGATATTTTTTAGTTTGGCATTGTGTCTAATTTCATCCAAACATTCGAATCCATTTTTTCGCGGCATGTTCAGATCCAGAAAGATCACATCTGGTGCAGGAGGTACTTTTTCTTCTAAAATTTGCATCAGCTGCTGACCGTCTTTTGCAGAGGTGAGAAGGCTGTCTTTACATATTTCTCTTAATGCGTCTTCGAACAGCATCAAGTCATCGCTGTCGTCATCAGCAATAAAAATACTTTTAACGTTATCGGCATGTTTGCTCATCTTACAAAGGTAAGAAGATTAAAAGGACATAAGTCTATTGGAGGGGTATAATTTTGTGTTATGAAGTTGTTAAGAGAGATTTAGGGGTGGGTGTTTCCTAGAATTGAAGTGTAGACTGAAAGATGGTACAACATTTTCCTTTGATTATACTCTATCGTCAACAAGCTTTAAGTTTACCTGTTCGCACCTATGCTTAGAAAGAGGAAAGCCGCTTTAAGCGGCTTTCCTCTTTTATTTTTTTGTCTTTTCGTAATTCGCTAAAAACTCAGCGATCTGCTCTATAGTGATGCGTTTGGCAATGATGATTTTATTTTCATCCAATACGTACATCACCGGTGTACTGTAGATGTCGTAGGTTGTTTTAAATTCGGTATGGTTATGTGAGTCGCG
>DATHPB010000114.1:0-6812 GCA_035484295.1 Cytophagaceae bacterium | reverse complement strand
TCCGATCGATGGACGTGCTGAGTTAGAAAAAATGATTACGCTCTATCAGGAACGTAAACTGCTTGATTTGTATCAGGTGATCATGACTTCAGAGATGAGCGACAGTATGGAAACGGCTTTACTTACTGATCGCAATCAAGTGATGGCCGATCGAATCGAAAAAATGATGAAGGAGAAAGCGGTCTTTGCCGCCATAGGCTCGGCGCATTTACCGGGTGACAAAGGAGTATTGAAATTGTTACAAGAGCGGGGATACAAGGTACGACCAATAGGAAGATCATATCGATAACCCTTGTTTGAAAAAGATAAATTAACAATCGGATCACTGACCATTATATTAACTCATCATGGAACAACAACACGTAACGCTCATTGCAAAGGAAATATCAGCTCCTGAACAATTTGTGAAAGCCACCATTGAACTGTTGGAAGAAGGTGCAACAGTTCCTTTTATTGCGCGCTACAGGAAAGAGCAGACAGGAAGTTTGGATGAAGTGCAGGTCATTACCATTCGTGACCGTCACGAACAATTGGTGGAATTGGATAAACGTCGTGCTGCGATATTAAAATCAATTGCGGAACAAAATAAGTTGACACCTGAACTGGAAAAGAAAATCAACGCGGCACTGACCATGACGGTGCTGGAAGATTTGTACCTACCGTACAAACAAAAACGTAAAACCAAAGGCGTCATGGCCAAGGAAAAAGGCTTGGAACCTTTGTCTGTTTTGATGCTGGCGCAAGGTAAAGAAGAACCGATGACAGCGGCTGCGGCTTTTGTAAATGCTGAGCTGGGTGTGAAAGACGAGACGGAAGCGCTTAGCGGTGCACGTGACATCGTAGAAGAGATCATCAATGAAGATGCAGAGCTGCGCGCATCCTTGCGTAAGATTTTTGAACAGACAGCGATGGTGGTGAGTACCGTTGCAAAAGGGAAAGAAGTAGAAGGGGAAAAATACAGAGACTATTTCGAATGGTCCGAAAAATTATCGACGGTACCTTCTCACAGGTTGTTAGCAATGCGTAGAGGAGAAAAAGAAATGATCTTGTCTTTGGATGTGGCACCGGATGAAGAAGAAGCAATCAATAGCATAGAGAAAAAATACATTACGGGTTCCAGTCCGTGGAAGGAACTCATGCAACAGGCAAGTAAAGGAGCTTTCAAGCGTTTGTTGAAACCTTCATTGGAAACAGAATTCCGCTTGTCTTCCAAAGGCAAGGCAGATGAAGAAGCGATCAGAGTGTTCGTTGACAATGTGAGGCAATTGCTCTTGTCTTCTCCTTTGGGACAGAAAAATATCCTGGCGCTGGACCCAGGATTCCGCAGCGGGTGCAAGATGGTAGCACTCGATCGCCAGGGGAAATTAATTGATAATACCAATATTTATCCGCATGAACCTCAGCGTCAAACAGCGCAAAGCGGAGCCGCCATCATGGCCTGGTGCGAGAAATATGAAGTGGAAGCCATTGCCATCGGCAACGGTACAGCTGGAAGAGAAACAGAAGCCTTTGTCAAATCATTGGGTTTGCCCGCTGACATCGCAGTGGTCATGGTCAATGAAAGCGGAGCTTCCGTCTATTCAGCATCTGAAGTGGCAAGAGAGGAATTTCCGGATTATGACATCACCGTTAGAGGATCTGTTTCTATTGGTCGTCGTCTGATGGATCCTTTGTCTGAATTGGTAAAGGTAGATCCTAAAGCGATTGGAGTAGGACAGTACCAGCACGACGTCGATCAATCGGCCTTGAAAAAATCGTTGGATGAAACCGTATCGAGCTGCGTGAATGCGGTTGGAGTAGAAGTCAACACTGCGAGCAAGCAATTGCTGATGTATGTATCTGGTATCGGTCCAACGATTGCGACCAATATAGTGGAATATAGAAACGCCAACGGTCCTTTCAAATCCAGGACTGCGTTGAAGAAAGTACCGCGTATGGGTGAGAAGGTATACGAGCAGGCGGTAGGATTTTTGCGCATTCGTGAAAGCGAACAACCGTTGGATTATAGTGCTGTGCATCCTGAAAGTTACCACATTGTGGAGAAGATGGCGCAGGACCTGGGAGTGACAGTAAAAGATCTGATTGCCGATCCGAGTCGTCGTCAGCAGATCAAACCAGAAAAATACATTACCGATAAAGTGGGTTTGCCTACTTTAAAGGACATCATGAAAGAACTGGAAAAACCTGGCCGAGATCCACGCCAGCCCTTTGAACAGTTTGCTTTTGCCGAGGGCATCAATGCACCGGAAGATTTGCGTTCAGGCATGAAACTTCCCGGTATTGTGACAAACGTGACAAAGTTTGGAGTATTCGTGGACATCGGTGTTCACCAGGATGGATTGATTCACATCAGTCATCTGGCAGACCGCTTCATCAGTGATCCTTCAGAAGTGGTGAAGGTACAACAAAAGGTACAGGTTACGGTTTTAGAAGTTGACCTTCAACGCAAACGTATTTCGCTTTCTATGAAAGGAGACAACGCTGCACCGCGGTCAAAATCTTCTGGCCATAAAGACAAGTTGGAAAAAACACAGGCTCCTGAAACAGACATGGCAGCAATGCTGGCTCAGTTGAAGGGAAAATTTGCGAAATAGAATGATCCATAAGAAGTGGTGAGAGCGAAACTCCTGCCACTTCTTTTTTAGAAATGACACCTTCCTGTTTTTACTTACTTCCATTGTTTCTGTAAAACGTCCATTTCCCCGTCGTTTGGGCATTGAAAAATAGTCGTTCTTTTCATTTGTGTTTTATATGTATACTTATTATATTTATTAATATATTAAATAATTATATAATAAGTATACATATAAAAATGTCAACCATGTGGATAAAATCATATTCAACTGTAACTAACAAAGTGACGAAAGAGCAGATGTGGAGCTTGTTTGCCGATGTGGATAACTGGCATAAGTGGGACGATGGAATAGAGTATGCTCAGCTAAAAGGTGAATTTGAAAAAGGAAATCATTTCATCCTAAAGGTAAAGGACGGTCCGAAAGTAAAAGTAGAACTCCTGGAAACGGAAGTCAACAAAGGCTTCTTGGATGTTACCCGTTTCCCATTGGCCCAAATGTACGATCGACATACCTTCGAAGAGACAGAGGAAGGATTGAGGATTACCAACACGATTTCAGTAAAAGGATTACTGGCTTTTGTCTGGATCAAATTGGTTGCCCAGAACATCGTTGATGCTTTGCCGGCAGACGTAGAAAAACAGATCGAAGCAGCTTCTCAACGATAAATATGAAAAAAAACGATAAAGTGTTCAGCGTTAAAAAAGCGGAAGACAGTTCCGGTTTTTTGCTTTGGCAGGTTACAACGCTTTGGCATCGGGGAATCAAAAAGGTATTGGATCGTATAGACCTTACGCACCCCCAGTTTGTTATACTGGCCAGTCTGCTTTGGCTTTCCAGACAAAATGAAAGCGTCACGCAAATTGATTTGTCGCAGCACAGTAAGATTGATCCGATGACTACATCCACTATCATTCGTACGTTAGAGCGAAAGCAATTGATTAAAAGAAAGGAACATGATACCGATACAAGGGCTAAGTCTGTGGTCTTGACATCGGCAGGTGTTAAAGTGACCCGACAGGCTGTAAAAATCATTGAAAAATTTGATACACAGTTTTTTAATAAACTGGGCGGTAAGAAAAAAGTATTCAATGCAGGTTTATTGAGCTTGTTGAATGCGGAAAACCTAAAAACTAACGGCCAAGGCTAAACACTAACCACTATATTTCTTATCTTTACGCCATGGATACAACGACCATGAACATTGATTTTAATAAAGGAGAGGGCTTGGTCCCTGCCATCGTACAGGATGTTTATACCAATAAAGTATTGATGTTGGGGTATATGAACAAGGAGGCTTACGATAAAACGGTGGCGGAAGGTAAAGTGACCTTCTTTAGTCGTTCTAAAAACAGACTATGGACAAAAGGGGAAACATCCAATCATTTTTTGATGGTGAAAGACATTAAAGTGGATTGCGACGGAGATACCTTATTGATCAAAGTTGTTCCTCAGGGGGCAACTTGTCACACGGGTGCTGATACCTGTTGGTTTGAGAAAAATGACAGCCGTACATTTTTCATCGATCATTTGCGTAGTGTGATCAAGGATAGAAAAGAAAACAGTTCTGAAAAATCATATACTTCTTCTTTATTTCTAAAAGGCATTAACAAGATTGCACAAAAAGTAGGAGAAGAAGCAGTTGAATTAGTCATCGAAGCCAAAGATGAGAATAAAGAGCTGTTCAAAGGAGAAGCCGCAGATTTGTTGTTTCACTACCTGATTTTACTGGAAGCGAAAAACATCTCGTTAGATGAAATCATAGGCGTGTTGCAGGAAAGACATAAATAAAAGCTACACTCGTCAGTCGGAAAAAAAAGCCAATGCTATTTTGCATTGGCTTTTTTATTGGAATGTTTTCACTAACAGTCAATCTGCGGACAAGGATGTTTTTTCCTGTGTTTCTCCTGTTTTTTGATTCGCTTATCGGTAGCGGATTGATTGGACTTGCAGGCACCCAGGCAAATGCTCAAAAGTAGCGTAATAGCAACGACATGTTTTAGTTTCATAGGAAGTACTTTAACAGTTAAGATAAAAAATTGCACACTTAAAATCAACACTATGATTCAAATACTGTTATAACAACGACCTTAATTTTGATTTATTCTCTTTGAAGAATAAACAATTCTCTACATATTGAAGCAATCTTATACGTACGATGAAAAAACTATTGATTAAATTATTATTCAATCTGCTGGTTGTTCTTCTTGCTGGTCGCTTGTTGTCCTTTGTTCAAATCGATACCTGGCAAACGGCTTTGGTAGTAGTATTGGTACTTTCAGTATTGAATGTTTCTCTTAAACCCATCCTGACCATATTGACTATTCCGATCACTATCTTTACACTGGGATTCTTTTTGTTGGTGATCAATGCGCTCATGATTCTCTTGACCGATTACCTGGTGACCGGATTCAATGTACATGGTTTCTGGGCTGCGTTCTTATTCGGTTTGATTTTATCGATTGCGAATATGATTGTAGATTCTGTCTTGGAAAAAAAATAGTAAACAGCGATCCGTAAGTCAAAATGGAATTAAAAAAGCCCTTGCATCTGCAAGGGCTTTTTTAATTCCATTTACTGACCGTTAAAGTAACTCATTCGCCAAGTTGGCCAACTCTGAACGTTCTCCTTTAGCCAGTGTAATGTGTGCGTATAGCGCATTGTGCTTCAATCGATCAATCAAATAGGAAAGTCCGTTACTTTGTGAATCCAAGTAAGGTGTATCGATTTGATAAACATCACCGGTGAAGATGATCTTGGTGTTTTCACCTGCTCTGGAGATGATGGTTTTGATCTCGTGAGGAGTCAGGTTTTGTGCTTCGTCGATGATGAAACAAATATTCGACAAGCTTCTTCCTCTTATGTATGCTAACGGTGTGATCACCAATTTCTCTTTGTTTACCATGTCGGTAATGCGTTGGTAATCCTGATCGGTTTCGTGAAACTGGTTTTGAATGAATTTCAGGTTATCAAATAACGGTTCCATGTAAGGGTTCAGCTTTGACTTGATATCACCTGGAAGGTAACCGATGTCTTTGTTACTCAAAGGAACGATGGGTCTTGCCAAATAAATTTGTTTGAATTCCTTTCGTTGTTCTAGGGTACCTGCCAATGCCAGCAATGTTTTACCCGTACCTGCTACGCCTTGAATAGAAACCAGTTTGACATTGGGATTCATGATGGCATGGATAGCAAATGTTTGTTCCGCATTACGTGGCTTGATGCCGTAAATGGTTCTTTTTTCTACGTGTTCAATTCTATCTTCCACCGGGTTGTAATAAGCCAGCGCTGAATTTTTCATCCCTTTGATGATGTAGTAATGGTTATTGGTCAGCAGCTCTTTAGGAACAATGTTCTTGTCACAATGACCTTTCTCGTACAAGTCATTGATCACTTCTGTAGAAGCTTCTACCACGTGACTACCGGTATACAGGCTGTCTACATCCTTGATCTTACCGGTATTGTAATCGTCTGCCGGAAGGTTCAACGCTTTCGCTTTCAAGCGCAGGTTTATGTCTTTGGTGATCAATACCACTTTTGCATCAGGATATTCTTCCTGCATGTTCAATGCAGCATTTAATATTTTGTGATCGTTTTTGCGATCGTCAAATGCTTTCTCCGCATCGGTTTTTCCTTTTTCCCGGGACGTATTCATCGTGACAATGAAACGTCCAGAAGCATAGCCTGTAAGCGGGATCCATTCGTGCAGTAAATTTTCTCCTGACATTTCATCCAGAAAACGGATGAATTCACGGCATTCAAAGTTCTTTACTTCGTTTCCTTTTTTGAAATTATCAAGTTCTTCTAAAACTGTGATGGGAATGGCGACGTCGTGTTCTTGAAATTGTGTGACTGCGTTGTGATCGAATAAAATAACTGAGGTGTCCAGTACAAAAATTTTTTTGTCTTTACTGGTATTGGTAATCGTCGTCTTCGCCATGGTTGATTGTATGCTCTAATCCCTAAAATTCGAACTTAATATAGGTATTAATACGAAGTCCCAAAACGGAATGTTTATAACTCAGGCGCTTTTTTTTCAACGCTTATGAAGCTCATTAACAAGAGGCTGTAAGTTTTGCAGGAATAGAAGAAAGAATTATCTTTATAAAATCAAGAAGATAGTTCTTCCATTAAATCTTCTCCATAATTTTAATTATAGTTCTCTATGCCTTCTTTTGATATTGTTAGCAAAGTAGATGCTCAAACGCTGGACAACGCGGTGAACACTGCGATAAAGGA
>DATHPB010000113.1:0-8676 GCA_035484295.1 Cytophagaceae bacterium | reverse complement strand
AGTTCGGTTCGGAGCAACCGCTTCCGCTTATTGGAGCATCATTACTACGGTTATTTCTACAGGCTCTGTCAATTCCATGCATGACAGTACCATGCCTCTTTCAGGATTGACGCAATTGCTTTCCATGATGGTCAACGCGATTTACGGAGGTTGCGGTGTAGGGATTCTCAATTTCTACGTCTTCATCATACTCGCTGTATTCATAAGTGGTTTGATGGTAGGGAGAACACCAGAGTTCCTGGGGAAAAAAATTGAAGCCCGTGAAGTAAAAATAGCCATGATCGTTGCGCTGTTTCATACCTTCCTCATTTTAGGAGGTACAGCCCTCGCATCCTTTATCTTCACACTGCATCCCGACATCGGCTGGTTAAATAATCCTGGATTCCATGGTTTCAGCGAAATTCTGTACGAGTACACTTCCTCTTCTTCCAACAACGGTAGCGGCTTTGAAGGACTAGGAGACAATACACCCTGGTGGAATATCAGTACTGGTATTGTACTCTTGCTTTCACGCTTTGTTCCCATCATCGGACCGATTGCTATTGCAGGATTACTGGCCAATAAAAAATACATCCCCGAAAGTGCGGGTACATTAAAGACAGATACGGGTACATTCGGCTTGATGGTATTTGCTGTGATTGTGATCATCGCGGCCTTGTCCTTCTTTCCTGCCTTAACGCTTGGCCCGATCGCAGAGTATTTCACTTTGTATTCATTTTAATTTACAGAAATCATGGAACGCAACAATACCTCATTATTTCAAAAGGACCTGGTGCTGGAGGCTTTGAAACAATCCTTCATCAAATTAAATCCACGCATCATGTTCCGAAATCCGGTCATGTTTACAGTGGAGATTGGTACGATGGTCATGTTCATCGTATGTCTCTGGATTGCATCAGGTGAAAAATCTCAGGGAGGATTACTTCATAACGTCACTGTATTTCTTGTACTGCTTGTTACCCTTCTCTTCGCAAATTTTGCCGAAGCCATTGCCGAAGCACGTGGCAAGGCCCAAGCCGACAGCCTCAGAAAAACACGGGAAGAAACTCCAGCAAAAAAAATAGATCCGGTCGGAGGATTATACATGAATGAAATCGTCACCGTATCCTCTTCTCTTCTGAAAAAAGGTGATTGTTTCATTTGTGAAGCAGGTGATATCATTCCCACTGACGGAGAAATTGTAGAAGGACTAGCGACAATAGACGAAAGCGCCATCACAGGCGAAAGCGCGCCTGTGATACGCGAGGCAGGAGGAGATAAAAGTTCGGTAACAGGTGGAACCAAAGTGCTCTCCGACAAAATAAAAGTGATAGTGACCACCGAACCGGGAGAAAGTTTCCTGGATAAAATGATTGTACTCGTAGAAGGAGCAAGTCGACAAAAGACTCCGAATGAAATTGCACTGACCATTTTATTGGCTGGTTTCACCTTGGTTTTCATCATAGTCACCATCACCTTAAAGCCCTTTGCTGATTATGCAAACACGCCCATCACTATTGCTTCTTTCATTGCATTGTTTGTATGTCTTATTCCCACTACGATTGGAGGATTATTATCTGCCATAGGAATTGCAGGGATGGACAGGGCACTGAGAGCAAACGTCATTACGAAATCAGGTAAAGCCGTAGAAACAGCAGGAGACATCGATGTATTGCTGCTTGATAAAACAGGAACGATCACCATCGGTAACAGGAAGGCGACACACTTTCATCCTTTGCCCTCCGTCAAAGAAAATAAATTTGTAGAAATCTGTTTGCTTTCTTCTTTAGCAGATGAAACACCGGAAGGAAAATCGATTATAGATTTGAGCGAGCAATTCGGTATAAAGACTGACCGGATTGATCTCAGCGTTTATCCCTCTCCTACCATGATAAAGTTTACTGCTGAAACAAGATGCAGCGGAATAGATTTCGGAACCAACAGACGCATCCGCAAAGGAGCGGTGGATGCCATACGAAAACTCACAGAAAAAGCCGGATTTGTTTTTCCTGACTTTGCGGAAAAAACGGCTAACAAAATCGCAAGCAACGGTGGTACACCTCTAGTGGTAATGGAAAACGAAGAAGTAGTAGGTGTGATAGAATTACAAGACATCATCAAACCAGGCATACACGAACGTTTTGAACGGTTAAGAAAAATGGGGGTCAAAACGGTGATGGTAACGGGTGACAATCCTTTAACGGCAAAATACATTGCCGAGAAAGCCGGTGTGGACGATTTCATTGCGGAAGCAAAACCGGAAGATAAAATGGAATACATCCGCAAGGAACAGCAGCAGGGAAAACTCGTGGCCATGATGGGAGATGGGACCAACGATGCACCGGCACTTGCACAGGCCGATGTGGGAGTAGCGATGAACAGTGGTACACAAGCAGCCAAGGAAGCAGGTAACATGGTAGATCTTGACAACGATCCTACCAAACTGATTGAGATCGTTGAAATAGGGAAACAGCTGTTGATGACAAGAGGTACATTAACTACCTTCAGCATTGCAAACGATGTTGCCAAGTACTTCGCCATAGTACCTGCGCTGTTTGTAGTTTCTATTCCCGCTTTGCAGGGATTAAACATCATGAAGTTACGCAGCCCTGAAAGTGCCATTTTATCTGCGGTTATTTTCAATGCCATCATCATTCCGTTGCTCATTCCACTTGCCCTGAAAGGTGTGGCTTACAAACCCATCGGCGCATCTGCTTTGTTGCGGAGAAATTTATTTATCTATGGCCTGGGCGGAATCATCGTTCCTTTCATAGGTATCAAATTGATTGACTTACTCGTTTCTGTTGTACTTTAATAGTTACTCTCATGAAAGAACATGTTTTACCTGCCATAAAATTAACGCTGGTTGCGATTTTATTCTTCTCAGGCCTCTATACCTTGCTCATACTTGGTATTGCACAATTCACTCCCAACAAGGGAAAAGGATTTATAGTTAAAGAAAAAGAGAAAGTCTATTACGAAAATATCGGGCAGGCTTTTTACAGCGACCGATACTTTTGGAGCCGACCGTCTGCGGTGTCATATAACGCAGCAGGTTCTTGTGGCAGTAACAAAGGTCCGTCCAATGCCGATTACCTACAACAGGTTCAAGCAAGAATTGATACCTTTCAGGTCCATCATCCGGGTGTAGAAAAAGCAGAGATCCCAGTTGACCTGATTACCGCCAGTGGTAGTGGATTGGATCCGCACATCTCACCAAAAGCCGCATTCATTCAAGTAAGACGAATTGCCAGACAGAGAAATATTCCCGAAGAAAAAATCACAGCATTAGTTCAGGAAAGCATAGACAAACCTTTGTTCGGTATATTCGGACCAGAAGTAGTAAATGTTCTTGAATTGAATCTTAAACTGGCAAAACTTTAATAACTTGTCTCCATGAAGAGACTCCCAATAAAAATTTATTTATTTTCTATCGCTTCGTACGCTGCCTTTGCACAAACGGATTCTACCGTCGCACCAACGTCATCGCCTGTATCAATCAGTGGTTACGTTGAGACTTACTATTCATACGACTTCAGCAATCCGTCCAACCATACGCGTCCTGATTTTGTATATTCTTACAACAGACACAACGAAGTCAATATCAACCTGGCTTTTGTGAAAGCTGCGTATCAAACGGATTACATGAGAGCCAATCTAGCACTCATGACAGGTACATACGCGAATGCGAATCTGGCCTCTGAACCAGGTGTCTTAAAAAATATATACGAAGCCAATGCCGGTATAAAACTTTCCAAAATAAAAAACCTGTGGATCGATGCAGGAATATTCAGTTCACACATTGGTTTCGAAAGTGCCATCGGCAAAGACTGCTGGAATCTTACAAGAAGTCTCAATGCCGATAATTCTCCCTATTATGAAAGCGGAGTAAAATTAGGATACAAGTCAGACAATGGAAAATGGTTTTTAAACTTGCTCTACCTCAATGGTTGGCAACACATTCAAAGACCCGACAATTATAACACTCCTGCCTTTGGTCACCAGATCACTTACACACCTAATCACAAGATTTTGATCAATAGCAGTTCTTTTATAGGCAGCGACACACCAGACTCTACAAACAGGATGCGTTACTTTCACAATTTATACGGCATTTTTCAACTGCATCCAAAACTGGGTGTGACAGCATGCTTTGATGTCGGTATACAACAACAGGCCAAGGGCAGTAATACCTACAACGTATGGTACAGTCCCGTATTAATTATAAAAGTAAAGGCGACAAGTAAAATGTCCATCGCTGCAAGGGGTGAATATTACAGCGATCAAAACGGGGTCATCATCACTACGATTACACCGAATGGATTTCAAACTTTCGGTTACTCTATCAACCTGGATTATGCCATTCGGGACAATATCTCATGGAGAATAGAAGGGAGAACCTTGAACAGCAAAGACAAAATATTTATGTTGAACAACCACGCAAGCAACAACAACTATTTCATCACAACTGCAATGGCCATTTCTTTTTAATCCTGAGCGCATGACAGAGAAAGAGCAAAACGTACAACATTTTCTTGATCTTATCAAAAAATCAAGGCGAGGGAAGTTTAAGATCTATATCGGCATGAGTGCCGGTGTGGGCAAGACTTACCGCATGTTACAAGAAGCACAATCTTTGCTAAAAAACGGGATCGATGTAAAAATAGGATTTATAGAAACACATAACCGAAAAGAGACCGTCGAACAACTGGTTGGACTACCAATCATTCCCAGAAGAAAACTGTTCTACAAAGGAAAAGAACTCGAGGAGTTGGATGTACAGGCAGTCATCAACCTGCGACCGGAAGTAGTCATCATCGACGAATTGGCCCACACGAATATAGAAGGTAGTAAGAATGAAAAACGTTGGCAAGATGTAGTTGAAATACTGGAAGCAGGCATCAACGTCATCAGTGCAGTAAACATACAGCATATTGAAAGTTTAAATACAGAAATAAAAAATATCACCGGAATAGAAGTCAAAGAGCGCATACCGGACCGCGTGCTACAACTGGCGGATGAAGTGGTAAACATAGACCTTACAGCGGACGAGTTGATCGTTCGTCTAAAAGAAGGAAAAATTTATGCCACCGACAAAATACAAGCTGCACTCAGTAATTTTTTTAAATCAGAACACATCTTACAATTACGCGAACTGGCACTCAAGGAAGTCGCCAGTCAGGTTGAACGGAAAGTTGAGAATGAAGTACCACGCAACGTCGCCGTTCGGCACGAAAAACTACTGGCTTGCATAAGCAGCAACGATAAAACAGCAAAGAACATCATCCGGAAAACTGCGCGTCTGGCCAGTTACTACAACAGCAAATGGTTAGTTTTGTACGTACAAACACCTAAAGAAAGTGCCGACCGAATAGCGTTGGACAAACAACGGCATTTGATCAACAACTTCAAACTGGCCACTGAACTTGGAGCAGAAGTGATTCGCAAAGAAACACAACATGTGGCATCAGCAATCATTGAAACAGCAGAACAACATAAGATCACTATTCTGTGCATTGGCAAACCACACTTGAATTTATTCAGGGTCATTATGTCCACGACACTCTTTAATAAATTGCTTAAAAAATTATCCTCTTCAGAAACCGATCTTGTCATCCTTTCCTAAATGAAAATAAAATTTAAACTTACGCTCGGAGTGGGGCTTCTATTTCTAATGATTGTTCTACTTTCCTTCATTGGTGCCTGGTACATCAATGCCTTGAAGAGCGATACTGAAAATATCCTGGCTGCGAATTACAATACGCTGGAATATTCCCGTTCCATGTTATTGGCCTTGGATGAAATGGGAAATGATTCTACTGCCATGCATCGGTTTGAAACCAGTCTTGCCAAACAAAAAAACAACATCAGCGAAATCGGAGAAAAGGAAACAACTCAAAAAATATCCGATCATTTCCAGAAAATGAAACAACAGCCGGTCAACGGCTCTCTGCAACCAACGATACGCTCTGATATCTATGAAATCATGCGGCTCAATATGCAAGCCATCCAGCGAAAAAGCCTGATCGCAGAGAGTACAGCTGAAACTGCAACCTTCTGGATCGCCATTGCAGGAACATTATGTTTCTTGGTCGCTTTCACTTTGCTCATCAACTTGCCGCGTAACATTGCAAATCCCATCGAAGAACTAACAGAAAGCATCAAGCAAATTGCCGACCAAAAATATACGCAACGCGTGCACTTTCAAAGTCACAATGAATACGGGGAGCTGGCCAATGCCTTCAACAAGATGGCAGAGAAGCTGGAAGAATACAACAACAGTAATTTGTCTCAACTGCTCTTTGAGAAAAAAAGAATTGAAACACTCATCAATAACATGACTGATCCAGTGATAGGTCTTGATGAAAACCATCGCATTCTTTTTGTCAATCATGAAGCACTGAAGATAATTAGTACAGCGCAGGAAAACATAGTAGGTAAAAATGCACTTGAACTTTCCGTCAGCAATGACTTGATCCGTTCTCTCATGAGTGATTTGATCCGTAACGATAAGACAGTGAATACGCAAAAACCATTTGAAAAAATATTTGCCAACGGAAAGGAAAGTTATTTTCAAAAAGAACTATTGGACATTGCAATCACTCCAACAGGAGAAAACACAAGCGTACTCATCGGTCATGTGATTCTTCTTAAAAACATCACAGCTTTCAAAGAACTGGACGTGGCCAAAACAAATTTCATTTCCACTGTTTCCCATGAACTGAAGACACCTATTTCTTCCATTTTACTCAGTGTAAAATTATTAGAAAACCAACGCATAGGGATCATCAACAAAGACCAGGAACAGCTGATTCACAATATAAAAGACGATAGCGAACGTCTACTTAAAATCACAGGAGAACTTTTGCAAATGACACAAGTGGAAACAGGAATTATTCAACTGAATATACAAACCGCTTCACCACAAGAAATCGTGCATTATGCCGTAGAAGCCGTAAAAATGCAAGCCGAACAGAAACAAACGACGCTGGAAATCAATATTGACAACCATTTGCCGATGGTACAATCTGATCCAGAAAAAACGACTTGGGTCATGATCAATCTTTTGTCAAATGCCATTCGTTATTCGAGTGAGCATGCAAAGATTATCATCGGTGCGAAAAAGAAAGCCGAGACAGTGGAATTTTCTGTGAAAGATTTTGGCAAAGGCATACCGATAGAATATCAATCTAAATTATTTGATCGATACTTTAAAGTACCGGGCAGTCAAACCGAAGGAACAGGTTTAGGACTTTCCATCAGTAAAGATTTTATTGAAGCACAAGGTGGAACAATAAAAGTAGAATCCGAAATCGGATCAGGAAGTACTTTTACCGTATCACTTGCAATCGCTTAAAAGCAACTACGGTGTAATCGTAATGCTTTGTGTACTTACAGAAGACCCCTGAAACAATCCGATAGCACCGTTATTGAAGTTTGTGCTGGTGTTGGCAGGCGGAGTAGAAAAGAAACCTCCGTCGTTATGCAGTTGTGCATCGAGGTCATTCCAGAAATTATACCCTTCTTTTGTCAGAGTATAAATATCGATTCTCGCCACGTCATTTACCTGATAAGGTTGTGGTGTTTCATAGCCACTAATTGACGTACCGACAAACTTACTGTCCGTAACGTTCAAATCAGAATTATTTTTTCTGTACACGCTATCGTTCTTATAATATTTGAACAGGTAGTAACTGTCGCCGCTTGGAAGCGTCGCCGTAATCGTAGGATAATATCCTTTTTTCTCAAACGATGATTGTCCGTCTTTATAATCTACGCCTGTAATAGTAAAAGGTACAGCCGGAGGAATCGACGTAACGGCAGTATAAGTCTGCCCCTGCGCATTGACAGATAAGGTATAGGTATTGGCCGTATTGCCTTTCATATTATCGCATACGTAATAACCGTCGGTCGTGTAATTAAGCGTATCCTTATTGCCCAAATTATCTGTAATCACAATGAACGCATTACTGATTACCGGAGTTGGTTGATTGTTCAAATATGGAGCGGTAGTTGTGACACGCGCCATAGCAAACGAATCGGTTATGATTCGAGATTCAATCACCACCTTAGGGTCTGCACTCACCAGATTGTAGTCGACTACTTTCGTGCATGATAAAAGAAACGATGCACTAATCAATAAAGCAGGTATAAGAACTATTTTTTTCATACGCTTAGAAACTAAAGTTGTATGTAATAGAAGGAATAGGTGCCGGGAAATACAACATGGTCAATTCCTTCCCGCTGCCATCCGATTTATTGGTGGTATAGACAGTCCATGGATTCTTGCGTGCGTATACGTTGTACACCGAAATATTCCAGCTGCCTTGCCATTTCCTATTTTTGTTTTTGCGTGAGTTGATCGTCAACGATACATCCATTCTGTTATAGGCTTTCAAGCGAACAGAATTCCGATCAGGATATTGTCCACCCACATAACCGTCAAACTCGAAGCGACCAGCTGGCAAACCGATAGGACGGCCTGTACCATACACAAAGGTTGCTGAAAAAGTAAAGCGGTCATTGAACTCGTGCATCATCACTACATTCAAGTTATGCCTGCGATCGTAGCTGGCCGCATAAGCTCTGCCTCCATTAATTCCGTCAATTTGTCTTTGTGTTTTCGATAAGGTATAGGAAATCCAACCGGTTGTTTTTCCCGTATTTTTTTTCAGGTAAAGCTCTAATCCGTAAGAC
>DATHPB010000112.1:0-15478 GCA_035484295.1 Cytophagaceae bacterium | reverse complement strand
CCTTAAAATCATTTTATGAAAAATAAGTTGATGTCTGTAGCCACATTATTTGTAGCCGCTTTGCTATTGTTTTCTGCTTGTAAAAAGAAAGATGATAGTGTAACCCCTACTTCTTCATCGTCTCAAAAGGCAGATGATGCTTCTGCAAAAACTGAGTTAGATAATGCACAACAGGATATCGAGACTGTGTATAATTCTAGTCAATATGCGGGCAACCAAAGAACAACAGCAGTTGACTTACCTTGCGGTACAGTGACTTTGAATACCAATAACTTTACCATTATCTATGGCAATGGTGTGAGTTGTGGTTCCCGTGTGATTAGTGGTTCTATAGATGTTACCTTGTTCTCTGGTGTCAAGTTCTCTGATTCTGCTGCGGTATTAAGGGTTATCTTTACAAACTACAAAGTTCATTATAATGCATCGGGTCAGAACATCATTTTCAATGACACTCTTTACATTACCAATGCCACAGGCGGGAAATTGTCAAGCCTTGTTTCGGCGTCAGGTACGATCATTCACAGAACAAGGGGAAATGTACAACTTACCTACGACACGACCGGTAAGGGTGGAAATCTGGTTACAAGAACCTGGCATTTATTCCGTAAAAAAACATTTACCTCTACGGGTAGTTTGGCAAGTATTACAGGATCATTCGATGGTGACACCACTATTAATTCAGGCACTTGGTTATCTTCGTCTGCAGGTGGTTTTGAAAAAGTAAGTGAATACGGAATGGATGTAAACAACCTTAAATTTGTTCATACCATCCCTACAACATTTACCTGGGCTTATTGCGGAACAGACGCGAATGGAAATTATATCTATACCTTGAAACAAGGAGAGATCGTACATACAGCCTTTACAAACAATTCGACAGGTGATAATTATAAATACCAATTCACAGGAATAGCAGGATATAACATTAGCGGAACACCTAGTTTAGTTAACGATTGTTCTGCAAACGGATATCAAATAGGATGGACACTTACGGATATAACCAATACATCACTTCCGCCGTATACGTATACTACTTATCAACCGTACTGATCACTATAAAAAGGAATAAAAAACCCCGACAAGAATTGCCGGGGTTTTTTATTTTGGATAATCGGCGATCATTTTCTTATGCTTCCTGGTCCTTAAAAAACCTGCGTTGGAAAATGATGATCCAAAGGACACCAACAAATATGCTGGCATCTGCAACGTTGAATACCGGCCACAATGGGTAATAGCTTCCACCGATGCCGGGTACCCAATCCGGAATAAAACAATTGCAAAGATCGATAAAGAACATGTCAATCACTTTGCCGTGGAACCAAGGTGTGGGTACATCGTAAGGTGCGTTTCCTAATAATACACCATAGAAAGTACTATCCAATACGTTTCCTATGGCACCACCTAAAATTAGTCCGATGCTCCAGAGTAAGCCTTCCGGTAATTTTTTCAAGATTAGTTGGTGTAGATACCAGGCTATCCCTCCGCAGGCAATAATTCTAAATACAGTTAATAGCAGTTTACCATAGTCTCCGGCAATGCGGATTCCAAAGGCCATGCCTTCATTGGTGATGTAATTGAGCTTGAACCAATCTCCAAAAATCTTTATCTCATATCCTTCAAAAGGAAAAGTATAGAATACATACAACTTGACCGCCTGATCAAGCAGGATGACAAATAGAGTGGCTAAAAAATATTTGTAAGTTTTCATGGGTTAACAATAAGTAGTAAGGTATAGATAGTTTGTGAAAGCGTGTAATTTTCACCAACCATTTTAATTTATTGAACTTCTATTTTCACCAATAAAGATTGTTCATCCATTTCAACAGAAGTCGCACCAATTACATTTTCCAATAACTCTAATGTCAATGCTTGTGTTTCTTCACAGATGTATTCTTTGTTACTCATCAATGCGGAATTAATGAGTTCATCTGATTTTTGAATGGTGATTTTAATTTTATCCTGAACATCCAACCCCAGGTCTTTTCGCAGATTTTGCACACGGTTCACGACATCACGTGCAATACCTTCCTGACGAAGTTCTTCTGTGAGATTGATGTCCAAGGCGACGGTAACGTTTCCTTCTGAAGCGACAGACCAACCAGGAATATCCTGAGAACGGATCTCAACATCTTCCAATGTAATGCTGATGTTTGTACCATCCGCCAATACCAGTTTGTAGATATTGTTTGTTTCCAATGCAAGGATATCTTTTTCCTTCATGGCTTGAATGGCGTTACCTAGTTCTTTCAGTTTGGCCCCGTATTCTTTTCCTAGTTTCTTGAAGTTAGGTTTGATACTCTTCACAATGACGCCAGACGTATCTTCTATGTATTCCAGTGTCTTGATGTTGACTTCCGATAAGATCAAATTCTCTACTGCTTGTACACGGTGTTTCATTTGTTCGTTCAGAATAGGCAACAATGCACGTGTCAACGGTTGTCTTACCTTGATGTTACTGGCTTTACGTAGCGAGTGAATCAAAGAAGAAATGCGTTGTGCCAGATTCATTCTTTCTTCCAATTCGATGTCAATGAAAGCTGCATTAGAAACCGGGAAAAGAGATAAGTGAACGGAAGAGCTTGTGGACTTACCGGTTACTTCGTTCAAGTCGCGGAATAATTTTTCTGTATAGAAAGGTGCAATCGGAGCACTCAATCGTGCGATGGCTTCCAAACAGGTGTAAAGTGTTTGATAAGCAGCTTGCTTATCTTCGTTGTATTCGCCTTTCCAAAATCTTTTCCTGTTGAGACGAACGTACCAGTTGCTGAGTTCGTCCATGACGAAGTCTTGGATCTCACGTGCGGCGCGGGTTGGTTCGTAGTCGGCATAGGACTTATCTACACTTTGAATCAATGTATTCAAGCGAGAAATGATCCAACGATCGCTTTCTGTACGTTTCGCTAAAGGAATTTCTGCTTCGCTAAATGTGAAGCCATCCAAATTAGAATAAAGTGCAAAGAAAGAATACGTGTTTTGAAGTGTACCCAGAAAACGGCGTTGCACTTCGGCTACTCCTTCAATGTTGAATTTTAAATTATCCCATGGTGGTGCATTGACAATCATGTACCAACGTGTAGCATCTGGTCCGAACTTGCCAATGGTTTCAAACGGATTGATAGCATTGCCCAATCGCTTGGACATCTTGTTACCGTTTTTATCCAGCACCAATCCGTTGGCGATAACATTTTTAAACGCCACTTTATCGAACAACATCACAGAGATAGCGTGCAATGTGAAGAACCAGCCACGTGTCTGGTCTACGCCTTCAGCAATAAAATCAGCCGGGAAATTGTTGGCGAAAATATCCTTGTTTTCAAATGGGTAATGCCATTGTGCATAAGGCATAGCGCCAGAATCAAACCAAACGTCGATGAGGTCTTTCTCACGGAACATCGGTTTGCCACTGCCTGATAACAATACAATATCATCTACATAAGGACGGTGCAAGTCTTCGATGGAGTCAGGATTTTTAATGCCTGCTTCACGTGCCTTGTTTAATTCTTCTTCGAGTTCGGTGATAGAGCCGATGCATTTTTCTTCCTTACCGTCTTCTGTACGCCAGATAGGAAGGGGAGTTCCCCAATAACGGGAACGAGACAAGTTCCAGTCGATGAGATTTTCCAACCAGTTGCCAAACCTACCTGTACCGGTAGATTCCGGTTTCCAGTTGATGGTTTTGTTCAGTTCCACCATGCGATCTTTCACGGCTGTAGTTCGTATGAACCAAGAATCAAGCGGGTAGTAGAGTACGGGTTTATCTGTTCTCCAGCAATGCGGATAACTGTGTTCGTATTTCTCAACTTTGAAAGCTTTGTTTTCTTCTTTCAGTTTAATGGAGATGCGTTCGTCCACAGACAGATATTTTTCGCGCAGTTGTTTTTTGCGTTCTGTTTCCAGCTCAGCCTCTGTGTAGTAAGCTTCCTTCACGTATTCCAATGCGAAGTCAGTAACTTCTTTTACAAAACGCCCGCGCTTGTCTACCAAGGGCAGTTCATTTCCTTCATCGTCTAGCACAGTGATGGCAGGAATGCCGGCTTGTTTGGCCACGCGTGCATCGTCTGCACCAAAGGTGGGTGCGATATGTACGATACCTGTACCGTCTTCTGTACTTACGAAGTCACCGGCGATGACGCGAAACGCAGGAACAGTAGGTTTTACATAAGGCATCAGTTGTTCGTACTTGATACCGATCAGCTCTTTGCCTTTAAATTCCTGAATAACTTTACCGTCATATTTACCAGCTTTAGGATTCTTGAAAAAGTGTTTTAACTTTTCATCTAAGAAAACATCAAACTTTTGACTTTTACTTGCTTCGTCTTTAGCAAATTCTTTTTCAAGTGTTGCACGGTTTATGATGAGTTCGTATCCGTATTTGTATGACTTATTAAAAATAGTAATAGGGTCGTGTGTCTCCTGTTGAATGTATTTCTCCACCAAATCTTTAGCAAGAATTACGTTCACAGGTGAGTGAGTATACGGGTTAACCGTTTCTACCATCAGGTAAATAATATTTTCTCCTACGGCTAAAGCACTATTGGACGGTAAGGTCCAAGGTGTGGTTGTCCAGGCAAGAAAGTATACGTCATCATTCACTGACCACTGACCACTGACCACTTTAAATTGTGCAACGGCACTAGTATCTTTCACATCCCTGTAGCAACCCGGTTGGTTCAACTCATGAGAACTAAGTCCGGTACCGGCTGCAGGAGAATAAGGTTGTATAGTGTAGCCCTTGTAAAGAAAATCTTTTGTGTACAGTTCTTTCAGCAAGAACCACAAGGATTCAATGTATTTACGATCGAAGGTGATGTAGGGGTCTTTCAAATCTACCCAGTACCCCATCTTCTCTGTCAGGTCATCCCATTCGCCTTTGAATTTCATTACTGCTTCGCGGCACTTGGCATTGTATTCTTCTACAGTGATTTTTTTACCAATGTCCTCTTTGGTAATGCCTAGTTCTTTTTCGACTTGCAATTCAACTGGTAATCCATGAGTGTCCCAACCACCCTTGCGTTTCACCTGAAAACCTTTCATGGTTTTGTATCGGCAGAAAACATCTTTCACTGCACGTGCCATCACATGGTGAATACCTGGAGTTCCGTTGGCAGAAGGAGGTCCTTCATAAAAAGTGAAAGAGGGGGCACCTTCCCTTTCAGAAATGGATTTCTGAAAAATGTTTTCTTTCTTCCAGTATTGTAGTATTTCTTGTCCTACTGCTGCCAGGTCAAGACCTTTGTGTTCGCTGTATTTCTTCACGATGTGTGTTGAGGTTTTTCCTCTGCTCTTTTATCTAATTTCCCTAAATCCAATTCTTCATCATCTTCTTCCGAATGATGAAAATGACCGCGGTCTCTCAATGCTACAATAGAAAATAAATTTCGTTTGTCACCAGGGCTGAAGGTTAGAATTAATGCAGGTAACAGAATGAGGTTGGTGAACATGGCGAAGAATAATGTAATGGAAGTCAATACGCCCAATGCAATCGTTCCTCCAAAGTCGGAGAAAGAGAAAATCACAAACCCGCTGAACAATACGATGGAGGTATAGATCATACTTACTCCCGATTCTTCCAGTGTCATTACAATGGCTTTCAGTGCACTCTTGTTCATTTTCAATTCCTGCTTGTATTTGCTCAGGAAGTGAATGGTGCTGTCGATGGAAATACCAAAAGAGATGCCAAAGATAAGAGCAGTGCTTGGTTTCAGTGGAATGTTGAACAATCCCATTATACCTGCTGTGATGACCATCGGGATGATGTTTGGAATCATGGAGATGATGACCATTTTGAAGTTGAAATAAATCATCGCCATCATAAGTGAAATCAGGATCACGGCGTACAACAAGCTTTCCGATAAATCCTGAATCAGGTATTGATTGCCCTTCAGGTACAACAAGGTGCTTCCTGTAAGATGAACTTTTACGTTACCGTCTTCAAAAATCTCTTTTGCTTTTACTTCAATGTTCCGTTTTACCAATTCGTCGGTTTCGGCTGTTCCTAGGTCCGCTACTTTACAGCTGAAGCGAGCGGTTCTCCCGTCTGCATCTACAAACGAACGAAGTAATGATGCGGAAGAAGATGAACTGTCGCGCCCCAGATATTTGGCGAGGAAGACACGTTCGTTATTTGTCGGCAGTGAATAAAATGCCGGATCACCTCCGTAAAAGGCTTGCTTCGCACCCTTTACCATGTTCACGACGGAGATAGGAGCAGAAACATTATTCAACGAAGAAATATAATCTTGAAAGGCTTCGAGCTTTTTTAGATTTTTAGGATTGGATACGGCTTTCTTCTTGTTGAAATCCACTACAATTTCAAGTGGCATTATGCCTTTGAAATGCTGTTCGAAAAAAGCCAAGTCTGTTTTTACATTGCTTCGAGAAGGCAGATCGTCTACCATGTGAGAAGTCACATAGATACGAGAGATGCCATAAAACGAAATACCAAGTATCACGGCAGTGACTACATAGATCACCGTACGATGGCGGATCACTAAAAATTCTAAAATGTAGTTGACCCTGGTAAGAAACCGTAGGTCAAGGTGCTTTAACTGCTTGTCGTTAGGTGCAGGGAGATAAGAGAAAAGAATTGGGATCACAATAATGGAGATCAGGAAAGTCGCGATGCTGAGTAAGCCTGCTACCAGACCAAATTCTTTGATGATGATGATGTTTGTGGTATACAACACGAAGAAACCAACAGCGGTATTGATGTTGGTCATGAACGTCAGGAATCCGATTTTCTCGATCACACGACTCAACGCTTTGACTTTATTCTGGTGCCTTCGTATTTCCTGATGGTATTTATTGTACATGTAAATGCAATTGGGAATACTCAATACAATGATCAATGCAGGTAACATAGCTGTGAGCAATGTCATCTTGTATCCCAACAGTACAATCGTTCCCATGGTCCAAACCACAGTGATGCCGATTACAACGAAAGTGAACAATACAGCAAACAAGGAGCGAAAGAATAAAAATAAAATAATGGACGTCACGATAGCGGCTAAAGCCATAAAGAGTCCGAACTCCGCTTTTACCTCCTTGGACATTACTGTCCTTACATAAGGAAGACCTGCATAGTGTACCTTTACGCCGATATCGTTGGCGAAGGCCGTATTTTCTTTCATAATGTTTGCAATGATGCCTTGTCTTCGAACAGAGTTCAAATACTCTTTCTTGAGAGCGATAGCAAGAATCATGGCATTGGTATTTTGATTCATGATTAATCCTTCGTACATCTTTTGATCTTTGGCCAAGGCCATGATGCTATCAAGCTCTGCCTGTGTTTGAGGCAGCTTGTTGTATAAAGGAACAAGAACAAATTTATTCGTGAGTGTATCTTTCTTTAAGTATTGAAGTGTAGGTATGCTGATGATTTGATTGATGCCTTCAGTCTTTTCTATGGCATGGCATATGGAATCAAGGCGTTTGAAGTTATTTAGCTCAAATATTTTTTTATCCTGATAACCGACTAGGAAGAGATTACCGTCTTCTCCGAATTGTTTCTGAAAGCCTTTGAAGTAAATGAAATCAGGATCATTTTGTGGAACCACAGCAAGGAAATCATAAGTGATTTCAGTATGCATGGCATGGTAACCCATAAAACCAGTAATACTAGCTGTGAGGATAAGAAGGTATAACCTGCTTTTGAGAATGAAGGATGCTATATTATGCCACATATTGACCGTGGGTTAGGGGGTCAAAAATAATGAATTTTAATGGTTTGTGAAGAAAAAAATACGATTTAGAGGAATTATCTTTTACGCTTCAAAGGGTTTTGTTTGAGGAGTTTGGCCATAGCATTGTAAAGCTGTGGTAAGGTATCGTGAAAGTCTTGTGGTTGTTCAAAAAATTGCTCTACGCATACAGCAAAAAATTCCTGTCTGTTTGTTCCTGCATAAGAGCGAATAAAAGAAGGTTTTCCCGCTCTGATGTTGTCGTATTCTGGTTCTGCTAGCGCATTCCAAACGGCCAAATCGCTATCTTTTAGAAAGTGGTATTCATTTCCTGGAATGGCGTCTTCGATTCTTAACGCATGAGCGATTTCATGCAAACCCACATTATAGCCGTCATCCGCTATTCGAAACCCCTCCAGAAAATCTTCCCAGGATAACATAATGATACCGGAAGAATTGACTTCTCCTTTGTGATAATGTCCGGTGTGTTGGGAATAATAGGCCTTGGGGAAAATAATGATTTTATCAAAGTCCTCGAAGGAGATAAATTCAAAACCAAAAGCAATTTGTGCCAAGGTTGCGGCAATCAGCACTTTCATTCGATCGGTAACCACTAAATTCTGACGTCCCATGAACTCTTTGTCTTGAATCAGGTAAGAAACCCTGCGCTCAAACTCCGCGCGTTCTGTTTTGTTAAGTGTTTTATAGAAATCAAATTCTATTAAAATGGCTTTTTGTGGTATTGTTAATTTAGCTTTTATAATAGAATGCTTAGTTGATAAGTAAGCCATGACACTTACACTGGTGCCAATAAGTAGCAGAGCTGCAACATGCGGAGGAACATGAAATACGCCAATGAGCAACATAAGAAAGCCAATTGCTCCAAACATAAAAAATAAAGCAGAACGTGTCGCAGTCATTCTGGTAAGATAAAAAATAAAAATAAAAGCCCGGTTCTCTCCGGGCTTTTATTTTTACATCAATTTTTCTAAAATTCTTTTTAAAGAAACCGCTTCACCAATTTTTGTTCTCAGGACGGTAATCGGGACACGTTCTTGTTCCGTCGTGTCACGGTGACGGATAGTGACCGTATGGTCTTCCAATGTTTGATGATCAATGGCTATGCAGAACGGTGTACCGATTAAATCATTGCGCGTGTAGCGCTTGCCGATGGCATCTTTTTCTTCGTAACTGACGTTGAAATCGAACTTCAAGTCTTCGTAAATTTCACGTGCTTTTTCGGCCAAGCCGTCTTTTTTCATCAAGGGAAGAATGGCTGCTTTCACCGGAGCCAGTGCGGGATGAAGCTTTAAATAAGTACGTGTTTTGACTTCTTCACCTTCTCCAGTCGTCTCTTCTGTAAAGGCATTGCAAAGCACGGCTAAGAATGAACGATCGGCACCTACAGAAGTTTCCACTACGTACGGCACGTAGTTTTTATTGATTTCTGGATCGAAGTATTGTTGTTTTTTCTTAGACAATTCCTGATGACTGCTCAAATCAAAATCAGTGCGCGAGTGAATACCTTCTATTTCTTTGAAACCAAAAGGAAACTCAAACTCTATATCCACTGCGGCATTGGCATAGTGCGCAAGTTTTTCATGGTCATGAAACCTCAGTTTTTCAGCAGGAATACCAATAGCTTTGTGCCAGTTCATGCGGATCTCTTTCCAGGTGTTGTACCATTTCATTTCTTCACCCGGACGGATGAAAAATTGCATTTCCATTTGTTCAAATTCACGCATGCGGAAGGTGAATTGCCTTGCTACAATTTCGTTACGGAATGCTTTACCAATCTGTGCAATACCGAAAGGAATCTTCATGCGACCGGTTTTTTGCACGTTTAGAAAGTTTACAAAAATACCTTGTGCTGTTTCTGGTCTCAGGTAAATGGTGCTGGCATCCTCCGCTACTGATCCTACTTGTGTAGAAAACATCAAGTTAAACTGACGAACCTCAGTCCAATTGGCAGTACCTGAAACAGGACATACAATATTTTCATTGATGATCAGCTCCTGCACTCCTTTCAAGTCTTCCGCTTCTAATAATCTGGCAAGATTTTGAACCAATGTTTTTGCTTTATCGCTTTGTCCTTTTGATTCTAATTCTGCTGCTCGTTCTTCTACTAATACGTCTGCACGGTAACGTTTTTTAGAATCTTTGTTGTCGATCATCGGATCGTTAAAACTATCAATATGGCCAGACGCTTTCCAAGTCAAAGGATGCATAAAGATGGCAGCATCTATACCTACAATATTGTCGTGAAGCTGAGTCATGGCTTTGTACCAAGCTTGCTTCAGGTTATTTTTTAGTTCAACTCCGTTTTGTCCATAATCATATACGGCTTGCAAACCGTCATAAATTTCACTGGAAGGAAATACAAATCCGTATTCCTTAGCATGGGAAACTACTTTCTTAAACACATTATTGTCGACAGGAGCTGTTACTTTATTTTCCATGATAAATTTATTGAAGACCTTGTGTCAACTTTTCTTTGTTACATTTGTTAAGTTTGCAAATTAAATAAGTTTAAATGGTTTCCCACAAAAAATCACATAAAACAGGTGTTCTTTTAATCAATTTGGGTACACCGGATAGTACTTCGACTCCCGATGTTCGCAAATACCTGAAGGAATTCTTAATGGATAGAAGAGTGATCGACATTCCATACTTACAACGTTGGTTATTGATTAACCTGGTCATTGCACCAACCAGAGCACCCAAATCGGCTAAAGTATACAAAAATGTATGGATGAAAGAAGGTTCGCCTTTATTGGTCTATAGCCAAAAGACAAAGGTGTTACTGGCTAAACTATTGGGAGAGGAATATGAAGTGGAATTAGCCATGCGTTATCAAAATCCTTCTATAGAAAGTGCAGTTAAAAAATGGGAACGTGCAGGTTTAGCCAAACTCATCATCATTCCTCTGTTTCCTCAATATGCATCAGCATCAACAGGTTCGGCTACAGAAGAAGTATTGCGGGTGATTCAACAGTGGGAAGTGATTCCAACACTTCACGTCATAGAAAATTTTTGCGATCATCCTTTATTCATAGAAGCGTTTGCAGAGCTGGGTAAAAAGTACATGGAAAAAGAGTCGTTCGACCATTTTGTTTTTTCGTACCATGGTTTACCGGAACGTCAGATATTGAAGGCTAGCGTTGATAACTATTGCAAGCTAGGTGACTGTTGCTCTGTATACCATCAGAAAAATAAGTACTGTTACAGGGCGCAGTGTTTCGAAACCACACGCTTGTTGGTAGAAAAATTAGGTTTGACGAAAGATCAATACACGATTTGTTTTCAATCACGGTTAGGGAAGACACCCTGGATCAAACCTTACGCAGATGAGGTTATTCCTGCTTTGGCAAAGCAAGGAAAGAAAAAAATTCTGTTCTTCTCGCCGTCTTTTGTGGCAGATTGTTTGGAAACTATTGAAGAAGGAGGAGAAGAATATAAAGAATTGTTCTTACACTCAGGTGGAGAACACTGGCAATTGGTAGAGAGTTTAAATACCTCGCCGAAATGGATTGAATGTTTGAAGGAATTAGTAGAAAGTGGTAAGCAATGATATTCTACTTGCCACTTTCTACTAATTTATAGCTAAGCAAGGTATTCTTTGCGTTTTAAAATCGTTTCCAAAAACTTGATCTCATGGTCTCCGTTGAAAATACGGAACGGCAAGTAGATGAACTGACCTTTACCGATGATTAATAAGAAGTGGTCCTTGTTCTTTTGAGCACTTTTTATCATCTCCCATTTCAAAGGACTTCCTTGTCTTTCATTGAGTTTAATCATGATCTGACGGCTGTCGATTTCATAACTCAAACGCTCAAACATGATTTTGTTCTGCTCAAGTTGTGTAACCCCAGTAAACTGAATTAACCAAAACAAGATATAGCCAACGGCAAGGACGAGTGCAGGGAAAATAAACCAAGCCCAAAGCGAAGGCCAGATAAATGTCATTGCAGCTATAGCAATTGGCAAAGCGGAATACCACCATTGTTTTTTAAGAAGACCAAACAAGGCGGACTTAACGTAAGTGTTTTTTGGTAATTGGTACTTTTTAGTTTTGATAATCATCGTATGTTTATAATCTAATATGCTTTCAAACTTAAGTCTAGACTTTTGACACTATGTGTTAATGCACCCACAGAAATATAATCTACTCCACATAAAGCCACATCACGGATGGTTGTCTCTGTAATTCCTCCTGATGCTTCGGTCTCGGTTGTTTTTCCGATGAGTTTAACGGCTTCTTTCATCATTTCCAGTGGCATATTGTCTAACATAATGCGCTTTACACCACCTTCCAGTAAAGCTTCTTTTACTTCTTCTAAAGATCTAGTTTCTAATTCTATATCTAAATGAAGACCTGTCTTTTTAACATAGGTCTTAGCTGCTTTTAAGGCATTCGTTATACCTCCTGCATAATCCACATGGTTATCTTTTAAGAGAATCATGTCGAAGAGCCCATAACGATGGTTAATGCCACCGCCTATTTTAACCGCCCATTTTTCAGGAAGGCGAAAGTTAGGTGTTGTTTTGCGAGTATCCAACAACTTGCAACCTGTTCCTTCAATCAAAGTATTTAAGCGTCTGGTATAGGTGGCGATACCGCTCATGCGCTGCATGCAGTTAAGCACTAGCCGTTCGGCCTTCAATATAGAATGCGCAGAACCTTTTACAGTCAATACAATATCTCCTTTCGATATGTGTTCACCATCTTTTATTCTGTATTCAATAGATAGTGTTGGATCTACTGTTTCAAAAATGTATCTGGACAATTCCACTCCCGCGAGTGTTCCGTTGTCCTTGACCAAGAGTTGAGCTCTGTTAGTTGTTCCTATAGGAATCGAGGCTAAAGAGCTATGATCACCAGAACCAACATCCTCTTGAAGAGCTTGTTGAATAAAACTATGGATGTGAGAGGAATGAAGATAGTCGTACACGGCCACAAACATAAAAAAAAGCCCTGAAATAAACTCAGGGCTTTTCGAGAGAAATTCGCGTTAATCTAGTTCCTGCTAAAACTATTACTTTTCAAATACAATGGAATCTACTGAATAAGTACCCTTGGTTGGTTTAATCACCATCGTAACTCTGTATTTTCCGCCACTATATATGTATTCTCCGATGACGAACTTAAAATCTTCACGGTCTAAGACCTTGTGAACATATTTAAAATCGACAGGAGGATATTTCTTCATGAAATCGCGTAACACAAATTCTGCTTGTGTTCTGCTATAGTTACTACCGTCTTGATCAGGCAGTGTAACTTCCACCATATCTTGAAAACCACTTACCAACTCTTTAGAGTTACCTGATTTAAGACTGATCTTAAGTTTTTCGATGACTCCATCGGCGCTTTGATTCTGCGCGATTCCCATGGAAATTAAACTTAAATTGAATGCAATACTTAAAAGGTACGGTTGAAGTATTTTCACTATCTACTCGTTTTGAAACAAAACAACGAAAATCATGCCAAAACATTCTTTTTCTAATATTAAAAATTAAAATGCTGATAAATAGATTGTTAAAAAAACGTGTTTAAATCTCGTTCATTAACAATACTGAAAGATTATATTTGCGCTATGAATAAGAAGGTATTACTAATGATTTTAGACGGTTGGGGAATTGGAACGAACCCGGCTGTATCGGCAATTGCCCAAGCAAAAACAGCATTTATTGATGGATTGTACACAAAGTATCCCCACAGCAAACTAGAGGCTTCTGGTTTAGCTGTAGGTTTACCGGAAGGACAAATGGGTAACTCAGAAGTGGGACACATGAACATTGGCGCGGGTCGCATAGTATATCAAGATCTGGTAAAGATTAATAAAGCTGTTCAGGAAGGAACCTTAGCAAACGAAAAAGAATTAAAAGAAGCGCTTGATTACGCAAAAAATAATCATAAGAAAGTGCACCTTATTGGTCTGGTTTCAGATGGAGGAGTACATTCTCATACCGATCATTTAAAAGGATTGACAAGTATTGCGCATCAATACGGATTGAAAGACGTATTTGTACATGCCTTCACAGACGGAAGAGACACAGACCCCAAAGGTGGTTTGGATTATTTAAAAGATCTTCAATCTCATCTTCAAAAAACCACAGGTAGAATTGCATCAGTGATTGGTCGTTATTATGCGATGGATCGTGACAATCGTTGGGAACGTGTGAAGTTGGCCTATGATCTCATGGTAAAAGGCGTAGGAGAGAAATCTGCGGATGCTATTGCAAGTGTCAAGGCTTCTTACGATGCAGGAGTAACGGATGAATTCATCAAACCTGTTGTTATTACCGACGGACAAGGCAAACCGTTGGCCTTGATTGAAGAGGAAGACGTAGTAATATGCTTCAACTTCAGAACAGACAGAGGACGTGAAATTACCATTGCACTTACTCAAAAGGATTTTCCGGAACAAGACATGAAAAAACTGTTGTTGTACTATGTGACAATGACGAACTATGACAATACTTTCCATCGTGTGCATGTGATCTTTGATAAGGACAACCTGAATAACACGCTGGGCGAGGTATTGGCGAAAGCGGGCAAGAAACAAATTCGCATTGCAGAAACAGAGAAATATCCGCACGTGACGTTTTTCTTTTCGGGTGGCCGGGAACAACCCTTTGAAGGAGAAAAGAGGTTGTTATGTCCGTCTCCGAAAGTAGCCACTTACGATTTGCAACCGGAGATGAGTGCAAAAGATATTCGCGATAAGATTATCCCAGAATTAAAAACGAAGGAACCTGATTTTATTGCATTGAACTTTGCAAACCCTGATATGGTGGGACATACAGGTGTTTTCGAAGCAGCTGTAAAAGCAGTGGAAACGGTAAATGATTGTGCTGAAGCGGTCATCACGGTAGCTCTTGAAAACGGCTACACCACAATCGTTATTGCCGATCACGGTAATGCGGACATGATGATCAATGAAGACGGTACGCCAAATACTGCTCATACTACTAACCTTGTTCCGTGCATTTTGGTTGATAACGATTATAAAGGCACCATTAAAGATGGTAAGCTGGGAGATCTTGCACCAACTATTTTAAAACTGATCGGTGTTCCCCAACCGGCTGACATGAGTGGCGTCTCATTGATCTAAGCAAATGGCAAAAGGAATAAAGCAATCCGTAGGAATTTTAGGAGGAGGACAATTAGGTCGAATGCTGATACAATCAGCAATTGATTTTAATCTGGATCTTTCGGTTATGGATGCTGATCCTGATGCACCATGTAAAGATTTTGTGAAAAACTTTACCGTTTCTTCTTTGCGGGATGAAGCGGCTATACTTGAATGGGCCCAAAGCCTTGATTTGGTGACGATAGAAATAGAACATGTCAGCATTGAGGCTTTAAAAAAATTGCAACAAGCGGGAAAAAAAGTATATCCTCAACCACAAGTTTTGGAAATCATACAAGACAAAAGGAAACAAAAGGAATTTTACAAAAGCAAAGGATTGCCAACGGCTCCCTTTGTTTTGCTTAACAATAAAGAAGAGATTGCTCATCATGCTCATTTATTACCAGGTTTTCAAAAACTCGGAAAAGACGGATACGATGGAAGAGGCGTACAATACATTGCAACGATAGATGACATCGTTAAAGGATTTGATGCGAAGAGTTTGTTGGAACAAGCCATCCCTTTTGAAAAAGAACTGTCAGTTATTGTTGCACGCAATGAACAAGGCGAAGTAAAAACATTTCCTGTTGTTGAAATGGTATTTAATCCCATTCACAATCTCGTAGAATATTTATTTGCACCCGCTGATATTCATCCCGCTGTCGC
>DATHPB010000111.1:0-2143 GCA_035484295.1 Cytophagaceae bacterium | reverse complement strand
GCAGCGTCTAAAGGCGGTGTCATGATGCTGATGAAATCGATGGCGCAGGAATTGGGACCAAAAAAAATCAGGATAAACAGCATTGCCCCTGGAGCGATTAAAACACCTATCAATACACATGCCTGGGATACACCAGCTGCGGAAACAGAACTGTTGAAATTAATTCCATACAATCGTGTAGGAGAAACCTCCGACATAGGATCTGTAGCGGCCTGGCTGGCATCTGATGAATCGGATTACATTCACGGAACCACTATTTTTGTAGATGGTGGAATGACATTATATCCGGGATTTTATGGAAACGGTTGATGGAAGAAAAGATGAAATATCGTTTAATCAAAATACAGTTGTTGTTCTGTTTGGTAATGGGATTGTCAGTCGCTTCGCGAGCTCAGGCTTACGAGCCAGCCTTTATTATTTCTGTATACGGTGATACGATTCGTTGTCAACTGCGAAATATTAAATTCATTAATGGTAAGACGGAGTACAGGTATAAAAAAGACATCGCAGATAAGAAAGATTTGTTTATCAATGCCAACGACGTATTATGGATCATCACGGCTAAAGATACGTTTGAATGTTTGGCAACGGACAAAGGATTGTACAAAGGGCAGGTCTACGCTTACCGCTTGGTAGTAAATGGAAGATTGAGGTTGTACCGACAAGATCGTTACCTTAAAATTGCCAGTGAAGTCACTCCTTTTTTGTTCATCAAGAAAGAGGGAATGGTGTTACAAGAGCTTTCAGAACTTGATTACAAAAAGTACCTGACAACTTACACGGCAGATGCTCCTGACAAGGGAAAAATAGAATACATCCTGTTTAAAGAAGAGGACATAGAAAGATTTGTCAAAGATTACAACGAGCGATATCAAAAATAAAAAATCCCGTTCGAATTATCGAACGGGATTTTTTCTGAAAAGAAATATTGGTTTAGAAACGGATGCCTACTTCAAGTCCAAGTAGATCCATGTGTGCTCTTGCATTGTCGTAGTAATGAATATTTCCATTGGTTTGGTACACATTGGTCAAACCCCTGTTGTAATACAATCCGGCAAACAAATCATTCGATTCACCCATTTTGTATGTCACGCCTGCACCCAAGTATATACCTGCATCGATAGGAGACACAATGTTATGTGCGTCTTTATCAGGATCTCCGCCTGGCCAGTTAGAGCTTTTTAACTTCTCGGCTATTTTGATGTTCAAAGTTGGTCCGATCTGGAAATAAAGCTTCATGTTTGTTGCGATTTCATTGGTGTAAGCTTTCAACGTAATAGGTGTTTGTACATACTGTACTGTACGCTTAGACGTGTAATCAAAACCACCGCTAGAAAACTTGGCATTCAACGAAGTAGCTACATAGTTCAACCCTATGTTTAAAGCAAGGTTGTCTGTAAATTCAAACTCAAGTGCTGCACCACCCACAAAAGCAGCAGCAGGGCCATTGCCTGATACGCTAGTGGCGTCAGCAGTATTTTTGTCTGATAAACGACTAAGAGCTAAAGCGGGAGAAACCCTTAGGTTGAAATGCACTTGAGAGAAAGCATTGAATGTCAATAGACAAAAGATGAAAAGTAAACCTGTTTTTTTCATAGTAGAACTGTTTAAGTAAAAACGTTTAGTGAGATGATTGGTTCTCGTAATTCATAGTGAAGAATCATACGTATTTTTTAACTTTGGGTTAACATATACGTCACTTCACATCAGACTAAATAACGATATGAAATTCTATTATACAAAATTATGGCTCATAATATCTTCTTTTTTCTTTCTATACGCTTGCACAGGAGATCATAAAAAAGAAATTTCTCCGGTTAAACATCCGGTACAACTTCAATTTGTAAGACTTGAAAAACAATTGTTTTCGCTGAAAAGCAAAGAAGAAACGCGTGACTTTTTAACCCGGACTCCCGCTTTCAGCCGTTTGTATCTGGGTGATCAGGATTCCACCATTGATGATCAGGTGACGGATTTTGTATACCAGTTTTATAACAATCCGGCATTGAAAGAGTTTTATCGTTACACGGATTCTTCGTTCAGTGATACGACAGCATGGATGGCGGAATTTACCGACCTGTTTAGTCGTGTCAAAGAGAACTTTCCTTCTTTCCAACCACCTGTTGTCTATACTGTCGTTACC
>DATHPB010000110.1:0-2127 GCA_035484295.1 Cytophagaceae bacterium | reverse complement strand
CAATTGGAATATTTGTAAAAGTGCAGGGCAAAGATCCAGTTCATGACGCGCAAAGACATCTCCTGACTACAGCGATAGTGAGGTCCCTGATTCAGTGGATTCTCCCTTATCCAGGAAAGGATTTGGTCAATCACCCATTCTCCGTGATTTTCTCCGGAATGGTAATCGTAACGCACGATGTCCAATACAAAAGAGAATCGCGCCTTCTCCCAAACGTACTTAATATCACCTGCTACAGGATCTATGTCTGCAATGCGTGACCAATGCAGCTTGCTGTCGTATACATAACCTGACACAGGATGAGTATGCCAGTCTTTTACTTTTTTCCAAGTGTGCGAAAAAAACAATACTTCACCTGCCACGATGCGTGCTACTTTTTCCTTCAACGTTGAATTTACTTCGCGAGGCAATAATATTGAATCTCTTCCTTCAAAGAAAAAATGAGTGGATGCTACTCTCCAATTATCCAGGGAAGAAAAGGTCAGTGTATCAGTCGCTGTTGGAAATTTCTTTTCCAGTTTACCTGTGCGTTTACGCACCTCGTAGTTTGCACGAAACAACAGGTAACGGGAACCCATATTTTTCCATAACTGATAAACTTGTGTCAGCTTATTCATCCTTCTCTTTCCTTCTTATTTAGCCATTACAAAATTCACACCGTATTGATCAATCATTCGAAAACCCATCTGAAGTAATAGCTCCTTCATGTTTTCAGAACTGTATCCTATGTTTTTATAAAGTGCGTCGTGCGTTTCAATGATCAATAATTTACAATTCGCTAAGGCATCCTGCTCATTCATCAACAAATCAATTTCCGCACCTTCTATATCGCATACTAGAACATACTCTTTCAACTGAAACTGAGTGATCAAAGATTGCAAACTGACAGAGTCCACAAAAAAACCATTGCCTTGGTTAGCCTCTCCAATCTTACCCAAGGTAGTTTCTTCTCCTAATGTAAACCATATTTTTTTCTGTTCACTTCCATAAGCGGCATGCACCAATTCAAAATTAGTAATGCCGTTGGTAATCAAGTTTTGTCTTTGTATTTCGATCAAAGCAGCGTTGGCTTCTAAAGAAATCAGTTTCCTGTTTGAAATCTTTTTGCCCAATTGTGCACTGACGGCACCAATACTACCTCCCAGCTCTATTACATCGTATTGATCCGAAAGGTACCGATTCACAAAACGGACTTCCGCACTTTCATACATTTTCCAAAACAACAACGCTTTAGTTTTAGGTTTCACTTCTTGAGATTCCGTATGAATTTGTGTACCATAAAAAGGAATGGTATTCCCATAGCAATAAGCAATACACCTACCTATCCAGTCGGCACATAATATATTTGCTAGTATCGTTTTCAGGTAAATCATCTGTTAGGATTGATAGTGTTCAACGATGTCTTTTATCACACCTTTGTGATAGGATATGTCCCACTTCAAGGCCGTTTCGCGTGACTTAATACCCATTTTATTTCGTTCTTCCAAAGACAGCTTAGCAATCAACAATAGTTTGTGGTACATTTCTTCTACATTACCTTGTTGATGAATATATCCGTTTTCTCCTTCCGAAATGCGATCTATCACAGAGCCTGCTCCTGATGAGCCTATTACCGGTAAGCCACATGACATAGCCTCTAACACTGCATTGGGAAACGGATCAAAATTAGAAGGATGTAAAAAAACATCTCCTGACCGGTAGAAGTCCAATAGATCGATAGGCTCTAACCAACCTTTCAATATAACCTCTTGACTTAAATTTTTCTGTTGGATAAGATGAGTTAATATCCCTTTATCAGGACCATCCCCTGCAATGAAGTATTGAAAAGACAAGTCTGGATGATTTTTCTTTAACAGCTCAAATGCTTGTATTGCTAGGTCAAATGCCTTGTGTGCATTATCCAATCTTCCAGAGGAAAGGAATGTTAATTTAGAACGTACCTCTCCAGTTTGTTTGAAAGACAACGGAATGAAGAAATTAGTATTGGTAGCAAAAGGGAAATTGACGATGCGTTGCGGATCAATTCCCAATTGTAGGGATCGCTCCACGCCAGGCTTACCCGTCACTAAAAAACGATATACATTTTTAAATACCTTATCGAGGATTTTTTTTCTTATCCATTGTTTC
>DATHPB010000109.1:0-6208 GCA_035484295.1 Cytophagaceae bacterium | reverse complement strand
ACACAACATCACACCTTGTGCCATTCATCTTCACAAGGTACTTCCAATGGGAGCCGGTTTGGGTGGAGGTTCTGCAGACGCCGCCGTTGCATTGACGCTGCTCAATGACATTTACCAGCTTTCATTACCTAAAGAAGAATTGATCGAGCTGAGTACGGAGCTTGGCAGCGACTGTGCTTTTTTTATTTATAATACGCCATGCCTTGTCTCATCGAAAGGAGAAGTACTTGCACCCATTAATTTATCATTAAAAGGATATTCCATTCTTCTGGTTCATCCCGGCATTCATGTTTCTACTCAACAAGCTTATGCAGGTGTAAAGCCAAGACCTCTGTCTATCGATCTGGCCCAGGTACTGACCACCGACCCATCTCGCTGGAGAGATCAATTGATCAACCAATTTGAGGAACATTTATTTTTACAATTTCCCGAAATTGCCGCTATCAAACAAAAGTTATATGACATGGGTGCTATTTATGCCTCCATGAGCGGCTCTGGCTCTGCCGTATACGGCCTGTTTAAGGATCAGGAAAGCTTAAACCGAAGCAAGTGGCCGGAGCACTACATGACAAAAGTGATTCATTGTCCGTGATCTCCGATTATTTCGGAACCTTCAAGTACAACCAGAAAGCTACACAACCAAAAACAGTATTAGGTAACCATGCAGCAAACAACGGGCCTATGGATCCTACGTTTGCCATGCTTCTGCTGGTGATAACAAAAATAATGTAGACAAATGCCAGAGCAAAACCCAATGCTATCTTTAAGCCCGGACCTTCTCTACTTTTACGCGCTGAAATAAACACACCCATCAACGTCAACAGAACGACAGCGAAAGGATAGGTATATCTTTGGTATTTTTCAGCGATGTAAATGCCTACATCTTCCGAACCTCTTAACGTTAATTTATCAATGTAGTCAGAAAGTTCTCCCATTGTAAATGTTTCATACAGCAAGTAGGTACTTTCAAAATCGTCAGGACGCATGTCAAGCGTGAGGTACCTGTTGAATCCTTGCTTATAGGTTTCCTTCCCGTTAACAGGGAAACTACGTTCAGAATAGCTTTCTACAAACCACTGTTTTTTGTTTTCCTTCCATTCGATGCGCGGTGCCTTGAGTTTGTAGCTCATGTCGTTGCTATCGATTTTTTCCAGCGTAAACTGATAGCCAACCTTCGTATGGTTGTTATAGCTCTCTAGAAACACATAGGTATCCTGTGAAGTTTTTAAGTGAACATTTCTTCCTCCGAAATAATAATTTTCCTTGATGTACTTGTTTTCAAAATCAACACGTGCTTTGTTGGCTACAGGAATCAACCAACCAACCATGTAAAAGGAAATGAGTCCTATCACGGAAGCTCCCAATACAAAAGGTTTTAGAAAACGGATGAAGCTTACGCCTGAACATAAGATGGCGATAATCTCTACACGTGCCGCCATATTGGCCGTCACAAAAATGGTCGCGATAAAAATAGTAATCGGACTCAGTAAGTTGATAAGGTATGGAATAAAATTAAAATAAAACTGAGTCATGATGGCATAAGGACTCAATCCACTTTTGATAAAATCATCCAAATGTTCCGTGATGTCCACAACCACCAATATGGCAATCAGCAAGGCCACCACAAAAGCATAGGTAGTCAAGAATGTTTTGATAATGTACACATCCAGTTTTTTCAGCATAACTATAATCGTTGCATCACTCTTTTTATCGTTTCATCCTTCCATTGACGAAACGTGCCCTCCAATATTTTCACCCGTGCTTCCTTCACCAGCCACAGATAAAAACTCAGGTTCTGTATACTTGCAATCATGGCACCGAGCATTTCGTCACTGCGTACCAAATGGCTGAGATAGGCTTTCGTGTAATACTGATTGAGGTAAGAATCCAGACCATCGTCAATCAAACTGAAGTCCGTTTTCCATTTTTCATTTCTGATATTGATGATGCCGTGCGTAGTAAACAACATGCCGTTTCGTGCGTTGCGCGTAGGCATGACGCAATCGAACATGTCTATACCCAACGCAATGCATTCCAAAATATTTTCAGGAGTACCTACTCCCATCAAATACCTTGGTTTGTCTTTGGGTAAAATGGAACACACCAAATCCGTCATCTCGTACATGTCTTCTGCCGGTTCTCCCACAGAAAGCCCGCCAATGGCATTACCCTCCCGTTCGAACGAAGCGATGACTTCGGCGGATTGCCTGCGTAAATCTTTGAACACACTCCCCTGCACAATCGGAAACAGCATTTGACGATGACCATACTTAGGTTCGGTACTATCAAACCGTTCACAGCACCTTTTCAACCATTGATGCGTAATGCTCAATGATTTTTGTGCGTAACCAAATTCACAGGGATAAGGAGTACACTCGTCAAAGGCCATGATGATGTCCGCACCAATGGTACGTTGCACATCCATTACGCTTTCCGGTGTAAATAAATGCTTGGAGCCATCGATGTGAGACCTGAACTCTACGCCATCTTCCTTGATCTTACGGATACCGGCAAGTGAATATACCTGAAAGCCTCCACTATCGGTCAGCACGGGACGTGTCCATCCGTTAAAACCATGAATACCACCGGCCCTCTCCATAATATCCATTCCAGGACGTAAGTAAAGGTGATACGTATTGGCCAAAATGATGGGTGCCTTGATGTCTTGTTCAAGCTCACGCTGGTGCACCGCTTTTACCGTGCCGGCCGTACCTACTGGCATAAATATGGGTGTCGGAATGTCACCATGCGCCGTATGCAACACACCTGCTCTGGCCTTTGAACCCGGATCTATTCCCTTTATATCAAACATTTTTTATCGTCACGGAAAATTGTGCTACAAAAATAGTTTTATTTCGCTTTATTTAAGTCTTTCTAGCCTTGTATTCGAAGAATGATTGTTTTTTTATGGTGCATATACCTTTTAGCCGCAGTTGCAAGGCTGTTGTGGTGGCTCTTCTTTAGAATAAAAGCCGACACCAGTAGATTTTCTTCTCACTCAAACGAAAACACCCTTTCTCCAAGCATCTCTATCGTTGTCTGTGCACACAACAACTGTACAGGCTTACAGCGGTTGCTTCCCGTACTCGCCTCACAAGACTATCCTCTTTTTGAAATCATCGTTGTCAATGACCGGTCAACAGATCAGACTGCCGACTGGCTAAACCAAGTTTCTATTTCCAATCTGCGGGTAGTGACCATCACTGCGACACCCGATGGTTGGAATCCTAAAAAGTATGCCTTGACACAAGGGATTCAAAGCACACAATATCCCTTGCTTGCCTTGACAGATTCGGATTGTGTGCCTCAATCCAGTCGCTGGCTCCAACATGTTGCGCAGCAATTGACACAACCGGGGATCGATATTTTCCTGGGCTATAGTCCATACAAAGAACAACCCAGTATTTTAAACAGGATCATTCAGACCGAAACCCTCTTTACCGCTCTGCAGTATTTCTCCCTGGCGAATGTGGGGTTTACTTATATGGGCGTGGGCCGCAATCTCGGTTACAGTAAAAATTTCATTTCCAAACACCTTGACGCTTTCCCCTTTTACAACCATTTGGGAGGAGACGATGACCTGCTGATCAATCAGCTATCTACCGGTAAAGACGCAGCTACCAGTACACATCCCGACAGCTTTGTGCTCACCTTTCCTCCTGAAGATTTCAAGAGCTGGTGGAAACAAAAACGCAGGCATTTGTCGGCAGGTAAATTATATAAACCCTTTACGAAAAGCTTGCTCGGTTTGTATTGGTTATCAGCCTCCTTCTTCTGGTTCATGTTTCTGGTATTGCTCTTTTTAAATACAGAAAAAGCCAACACCTGCCTCATCCTGGCCCACCTCTTATTTTTTGGCGCCGGAACGGTCATATTATACCCTATTTTCAGAATATTTAAGTCAGGAAGGCTTTTGCCGTTATTCCTATTTTGGGATTTTTTATATATTGCATCTTCAAGTATTATAGGTTTTAGTACTTTTTTGGTTAAAAATAAAAAATGGAGCTGAACAGAGAGTTTTCAGAAAAAGCAAAGAAGGATTTCCTGCTGATTGAAAAAGCAAAATCTACCGGAGATGAAAAAGCCTTTGCTGAACTGATGTCTAGGTATAAAAAGCCGGTCTATCACATGATCCTTAAAATGATCAGAAATGTAGACGACGCCGAAGACCTGACGATAGAAGCTTTTGCGAAAGCATTCAAAAATCTTCAGAAATTCAATCCTGAATTTACATTCAGCACCTGGTTGTTTCGCATTGCCACCAACAACTGCATCGATTTCATGCGTAAGAAGAAACTGGCGACCACCAGTATCAGCGGTACTTACAAAGACGATGCAGGTGAAAACGTAGACATGGAATTTAAGGACAGCGGTCTTAATCCCATGGAAGAAGCCATCAAAGCACAGAAGGTCGCTCTTGTACAATCCATCGTTACCAAACTCCCTCCCAAATACCAGACCTTGGTGAAGCTTCGCTATTTCGAGGAACTTTCTTACGAAGAAATCGCCGTTGAACTGGATGCCCCCTTAGGTACAGTGAAAGCACAGTTGCACAGAGCACGTGAATTGCTGTATGACCTGGTGAAGAACCGCAAAGACTCTATGTAATTCGTGGAGTTACTCACAACATATTTTCCTGAACTGACCGAAAAGCAGCGTATACAATTTGCACAGCTTGATGCATTGTATAAACATTGGAACGAAAAAATCAATGTTATTTCCAGAAAAGACATCGACCTGCTGTACGAACGTCACATCCTTCATTCTTTAGGCATCGCCAAAGTCATGGCATTCAAACCGGGCACACGCGTCATGGACATTGGTACCGGCGGTGGTTTTCCGGGCATTCCCCTGGCCATTTTATTTCCAGAATCCTCTTTTCTATTGATTGACTCGATCGGGAAAAAAATCAAAGTCGTGCAAGAAGTCGCACAGGCGATCGGACTTACTAACCTTACCGCCGTACATGGGAGAGCGGAAGAAGTCGATGAAAAATTTCACTTCATTGTCAGTCGAGCGGTGACCCGATTAAAACCTTTTTACAACTGGACAAAAAACAAATATTCTGCCGAGCAATTCAATGATTTTAAAAACGGCATCTTGTACCTGAAAGGCGGAGACCTTGAAGAAGAAGTCAAGGAATTGAACAAACCCGTACAACTGTTTAACCTTTCCGATTTTTTCAAGGAAGAGTTTTTTGAAACAAAAAAGGTCCTGTATCTTCCTGTCAATAATGTTTCTTCCAAGAAGGAGAAGTAGTTTTCAGACAGGCTTCGTATCGCTATAACCGCTCATTCAAACATTCCATCTTATTCCCCAAAATATTGCTTGCGGAATGCTATATTGCTACACCGGCTTTAACTTTCTTTTTATGAAAAAATTCATCGGACTTTTCGTCTCTTCTTTTTCTTTCCTTGCTGCGCTCTTTCTCATCTCTTGCAGCAGCGACAACGAAATTAAAATCACTTCCAAAAATTTCCAGGATGTGATTGAGCTACAACAGAACTTAACGTTTACGTTCAACGACGACATCGCACCTGATTCATTGCTCAATCAATGGTCGAATGAAGTATACATCGATTTTACTCCTGCAGTAAAAGGAAAATTTAAATGGACAGGTAAAAATGAATTGACCTTCTCTCCTGAAGTCCGCTTTGAAGAAAGCACAGATTACAAAGGCCTATTCACAGATAAAATTTCTGCCTTGCACCCCGAGAAAAAAAGCATGCGTAACGAAGACGAAACGTTTTCCTTTCACACTGCTTACCTGAATGTTGTCAGCATGAACACCTTCTGGGCGAAGAATGAAATCGACCGATCCATCAATGAAGTCGTGAATGAATTGGTATTTAACTATCCGATCAATACCAATCAACTAAAGAGTCTGTTGGAAATAAAAATTGCAAACACTCCTGTAACCTTCGACATCAAAACGACAGGCATCAATTCGGTAGTCAACATCGCCATCAAAGAAAACGGCAATTACAACGACAAAGCCATTGTCTTAAACATTAAGCCGGGCTTGAAATGCACGTCGGGTACTTATCAAACCAAAGAATTCATCACGTACGAAAGCATTATCCCGTCCAAAGACAACTTTAGAATTGTACAAATAGAAAGTCTGTACGAAGACGGCAAAGGTTACCTGCAAGTCACCACCAATCAGGAAGTCGGAAGCGCGAATATCAACGACCATATCAGCATGGAG
>DATHPB010000108.1:0-3789 GCA_035484295.1 Cytophagaceae bacterium | reverse complement strand
TCGGAATCGTATAGTAGAGGTCTGATGCCGGCCATCCGTAAGGAGGGATCAGATTTTCCATTCGATAATTCAACTGCTGATAGGTATAGGTATTGGTGATAAAAGCCTGAGAATTTTTTCTGTAATAAAGATAGCCTTGATCTGTATTACCGCTGTAATCATAGTTAACCCCCTTACCTATCAAAAATAAATACTTGGGAGAACCCAATGCAATCTGTTCCTGGCAATAACGTTTGATGGCCATGGAATGCATCTCTCCGTACGTGTATAAATTGTATAGCTTGGTTATGTCAGCGACAGAAACACTAAAGGCTCCTCCTTCAGGAGTTGTTTTATAATTGGCATAGGCCGTGGCACCAGTCAGCAATTTAGTATGTGAAATAATGAGCAGTTCCGCATTAACCGGATAAGGCGTCATGTCCACACTGTTGATGCCAATGATGCTGTTAAACGTATTGACATATAAAATTTTGGAAACAGAAGGCGACACATTCACCGTTGCTGTTCCACTTGCATAGGTATAGTTCAGGTTTACATAATTACCTTCACTGGAAATGTCCCACAAAAAAGCCCCGTTTGCAAAACCAGAGATGTTGCACGTCTTTGCCGTATTGTCATTGACAGGTTGAAGAATAGATTCCGTCAAACCCGTTACATCAAATAACTGTGGATACGAAAGAACGACTGAAGCTACAGCCACCTGGTCCGGTTGATCAATAGCAATGCCTTTTACCCTAATGGTCACATTTAGCGGTTGATTGTTCGTCAACAGAGCCAAAGGAATGGATTGCACAAAATGAGAAGTGATACGTCCACTGAAATAAGGAATGGAATAAACTGCACTGCCGACAACAATGTCAACATTGTGTGTATTGTCATTGGTCCCCACCAGAAAGATATCCAGTACGGGATCTGTACCTGCGGTGTATAAGTTTGATATAGGAATACTGATCTGCTTCGTAGCAGGATTTTCGCCGGACTGAGCAATATCGTTACTCACCCAACCTTCTCCTATATCGCCAGGACTTAAGAAAGTATCTGAGTTGTACAGTTGACCGGTAGCATACTGATCCGCATAAAAAATAGTTTCAGTATGTATGTGATTCGTTTGTATAGTAGATGAAGTCGTACTGTCCGCAGCCAATCTTTTGCCATTGACAGAACCCACGGTTAAAAAATAATACGTGGTGTCGGAATATAAACTGTAATATTTATTGGGTCTTGCACTGTATGGTTCGTAAATCAGGGAATCCAACGCACCATCGTTTCCTTTGCCATAAAAGTAAAGCGTATTGTTATTGACGAATACCGATTGCTCTACACCTCTGAACCATAGTTGCAATTTAGTCGGATCGGAGGTATTTACACCTGCACTATTCAATTGAGCAAAAGTCATGGCATAAACAGCCTCTGTTGCTACCGGTATTTTAAAATAAGGTTGCCCGGATACAATCCACTCCCTTCCTGTCTGTGCCTTCACCAAAGAACTGACAGTAAAAACAAGAAACAGCGTTATGAATATTTTTTTAACCATTCTGTCTACAAAGAGTCAAAAGAAAACTTAACAGAGAACACATTTGAATACAACGACTCCGACACGTCACCAATATTGGTCAATGCATAGTCGATGGTAAACTTGTAAATCTTTATGCCCACACCGAAGTTAGGTTGAACACTGGTATATGTTTTATTATTAAAACTCTGCACTTGCTGAACGTTTCCGATCCCTGCTCTTAAAAAAACAATCTTCTTATAGTTGGCTTCCAAACCTACTGCAGGATCTATAGAAACGAAAGAAGTATGTACCACTGTGTTTCTTTGTCCGTCAAAGGTAAAGATCAAATCCGTACTTGCTGTAAGTCCTATTTTTTTAGAAAGTTGAAAAGACCTTGCTACTCCACCTATGATTCTAGGCAGTGTTACTTCTATGCTGTTTTGAGGAATGGCATTTCCTGTTTTAGCATAAACGTCTTGTACCAGATCAGGATTGTATGTCCAGGCATTGAATGTACCAGTCACATCTCTCAGCATCAAACCGAATAACCATTTCTTGCGGTGTAATTGTGCTCCGGCATCCAAACCAAAGCCCCAGGCATTGGCAAAGTCACCCGCGTTTCTGTAAATCACTTTAAAGTTTGCACCCAGGCTTAAGCCTTTTATCTTATGAATCTTTCTTCCGTAAGTCAAGATGAACGCATAATCGGAAGAAGAGAAGTAGCGTAAGTTGTTGTAATTGATTTGTCCATTGTTGTTTCCATCGCTATCGAATAAATAACGGGTATCCGGTATATCGTCTACTCCAAAGCGAATAACTGAAAGTCCAACTGCACTTGAACTATCAACCTGCATCGCAACCGCACCGTAATCATACTTTGCAATGCCGGCAAAATACTCGGCATGCATCAATGCCGCTTCGTATTTGTGTTTCATCCTCGTCAACCCTGCCGGATTCCAGTATCCTGAAGTCACATCATCCACCAAAGCCGCCTGCACGTTAGACATGGCCATACCTCTTGCTCCTACACCAATGGCTAAAAATTCATTACTGTATTTAGGAGCAGTAATTTGAGCCAACGAACTAAAATTTAAAACGATTAAACCTGTAAGTAACAGGATACTTGACCTCATGTGAATAGCTATGTTAATATAACTTAAATATATATCCATTTTTTGATAAAAATGTAACTATTTATCTAATTTAGAATCCTGATTAAATGCTTAAACCTATGAAAGTGAACTCCTATTTAGCCGCCTTGTTGCTGGCTGTTGCTGTTTTTTCCTGTAAAGAAAACAATACTAAAAAAACGGAAGGTACTGCTTCTTCAAATAATGTAGCTTTAGCTCATTTGCAAGCATTAGACGACAGTTGTAACAAAGCCTGGAACATGATGATGGGTTCTGACGATCAAAAGATCAAAGACATTCAACGTTTGTTACAGGAAATCTCCTACATTCCCGCGCATAACGTACAGAAATTGGAAAGATTGTCCCAACGTGCAAAAGAATTATCAACAAAAAGATACACGCCTGAAACGATGACATCCTCTGCCATCGATACCTACGATGGAACAACGGATTCTTTATTGAAAGAGGTGTTTGATTTAAAAAGAACGACTAAAGGAGTCGAAAACTACACCCTTACGGAAGAGCTGGAAGCCTCTATCAGAGAAGCCGACGGTATGGTCGTAAACTACAGAGTACTTTATGATAGCTGGGCGGACAAATACAATCAATCGTTGGATAAACTTCCCGCTGCGGATGCAAGCGGTTTGAAAAAGAAAATGAAGTTTGCTCTTTAAGGCAAGTCTAATAATCACCTGAAGTGAATCCTCTTTATAAACAACAAATAAGGGATGGTCTTGATATAATTTCATTTCCTATTATAATTTTCATTCCGGTGTTGATTCCTCCAACTCCTTCCACACAAATTCCATCAATCCTTTCACATTGGCTTCACTGAAATCAAACGAGATGCCAGCTTTGGCATAGATCTCCGGAATCGTTCTACTGTAGCCTAAAGACAGCGCTTCCGTGTATTGCCGGAATGTTTTAGCCGGATCAGTTTTGAAATTTTTCCACAAAGCCACGGCTCCCAATTGAGCCATACCGTATTCAATGTAATAGAAAGGAACTTCGTATAAATGCAACTGTTTTTGCCAAGTATATTTTCTGAACTCTTCCAAGCCAGACCAATCGGTCAGGTTGGAGCTGAATTCACCGGAGATGTCTAACCAAGCCTGTTCCCTTTGTTCTATGCTGTGTGCAGGATGTTCGTAGATCCAATGCTGG
>DATHPB010000107.1:0-6246 GCA_035484295.1 Cytophagaceae bacterium | reverse complement strand
GTGTTATAGCTAAAGTAGCTAAGTCATTTAAAACGGGACTTTGTTTACTTGAGAAATATAAACAAGATGCAAAAAAAGCCCCGTCATGAACGGGGCTTTTTTTATTTTTCATCTGTCTTTTGAGGGGCCTTGTCTTTGATGGCTAAACTCAACTCTTCGCTGGTGCCATCGTAATCAGCAATGATAACATCGCCAGGTTGTAGGTCTCCTTTCAAGATTTCTTCTGCTACAGGATCTTCGAGATACTTTTGAACCGCTCTGTTTAAAGGTCTCGCACCATAATTGGGATCGAATCCTTTGTCTGCCAAGAAATCTTTTGCTTTTTCTGTAAGCTCAATGTTATAGCCTAAGGTCAAGATTCTGGAGAACACTTGTTTCAAAGTAATTTCTATGATCTTATGTATGTCGCTTCTTTCAAGGCTATTGAACACAATTACGTCGTCCAAACGGTTTAAGAATTCTGGAGAGAATGCTTTACGAAGGGCATTTTGAATAGTGCCTTTCATCATATCGTCCATATTCTCTTTACGAGATTGCGTATTGAATCCAATACCTGCGCCGAAATCTTTCAAATCTCTGACACCTATATTCGAAGTCATAATGATGATGGTATTGCGAAAATCTACTCTTCTTCCTAATCCATCTGTCAAGATACCATCGTCCAATACTTGCAGTAATATATTGAATACGTCCGGGTGAGCTTTCTCGATCTCATCCAATAAGATTACACTGTATGGTTTACGACGAATTTTTTCAGTCAACTGACCACCTTCTTCATACCCAACATATCCTGGAGGTGCTCCTACCAATCGACTGATAGAGAATTTCTCCATGTACTCACTCATGTCGATACGTACTAGAGAATCTTCCTTGTCAAATAAGTAACGAGCCAGCGTTTTAGCCAATTCGGTTTTTCCGACACCTGTAGGACCTAAGAAGATGAAAGAACCGATTGGTTTTTTAGGATCTTTTAATCCAACACGAGTACGTTGAATGGCCTTGACTAACTTAGATATGGCAGCATCCTGACCGATTACACTACCTTTCAACTCTTCACCCATTTTCAAAAGTTTGTTTCCTTCTGTCTGAGCTACTTTGCTTACAGGAATGCCAGTCATCATAGCGATTACTTCTGCTACATTTTCTTCCGTAACATCGTAACGCTTTTTCTTCGTCTCTTCATCCCAACGTCCTTTGGCTTGTTCAAGTTGATCGAAGATTTTCTTCTCCTTATCTCTTAAGTGAGCAGCTTCTTCAAACTTCTGACTTTTGATGACTTTGTTCTTTTCCTTTTTAACATTCTCAATCAATTCTTCCAATTTTAAAATTTCAGAAGGGACGTGAATGTTATTGATGTGAACGCGTGCACCTGCTTCATCCAATACATCTATCGCTTTATCCGGAAGGAAACGGTCTGTGATATAACGGTCAGATAATTTCACACAAGCCTCTAATGCTTTGTCAGTATAGTTTACATGGTGATGATCTTCGTACTTTTCTTTGATATTTGTCAAGATTTGTACCGTTTCTTCTGGTGTAGTGGCATCTACCATTACGATTTGAAAACGACGAGCCAAAGCTCCGTCTTTTTCAATGTACTGACGGTATTCATCTAATGTTGTTGCTCCTATGCATTGGATATCGCCGCGCGCCAAGGCAGGCTTGAACATGTTAGAGGCATCTAAAGAGCCCGATGCGCCTCCTGCCCCAACTATAGTATGAATTTCATCAATGAATAGAATAACTTCAGGTGATTTTTCCAATTCATTCATCACCGCTTTCATGCGTTCTTCAAACTGACCACGATATTTTGTGCCAGCGACTAAAGAAGCAAGGTCCAATGTAATGACTCTTTTACCGAATAATACACGAGATACTTTCTTCTGATTGATCCGCAATGCAAGGCCTTCAGCTATGGCTGTCTTTCCCACACCTGGCTCACCAATCAAAATGGGATTGTTTTTCTTTCTTCTACTCAAGATTTGAGCAACACGTTCAATTTCTTTTTCACGTCCAACAATAGGATCTAGACGCCCTTCTTCAGCGTACTTTGTCAAATCCCTGCCAAAGTTATCTAATACCGGTGTTCTCGATTTTTCACCAGTAGCTCTTGCTCCAGATTCTTTACCTGATGAAGCTCCGCTGCCAAACAATTTAGATGAATCGTCATCTGGATCGTCGGTATCGCCTTTTGCTTTAGGGTTGCTGTTTGTATGATATTCTAGCATCTCTTTTATTTCTGCGTATGTTACTCCAAATTTTGCCAATACCTGTGTTGCAATGTTGTCTTCATCGCGAAGTATAGAGAGTAGCAAATGTTCTGTGCCAATCAGTTCGCTTTGAAAAATTTTTGCTTCAAGGTAAGTGATCTTTAGTACTTTTTCCGACTGCCTTGTCAGAGGAATATTGGTAATATTGGTATTGCCAGTGGCAGTGCCTTTAATTGTATTTTCAATAGATGTCCTGAGTTCATCCATTGATAATCCGAGTTTTTTTAAAAGACTAATGGCAACTCCTTCGCCTTCTCTAATCATAGCGAGCATTAAATGTTCAGTGCCAATGTAATCATGACCCAGACGCAATGCTTCTTCTCGACTGAGAGAGATAACCTCTTTAACTCTGTTTGAGAATTTCTGTTCCATCAATTTAGTCCTTTTTTAATTACTGTAAATCTAGCATTTTTCCGTTTAAACAACGGTTTTGAAGGATTTTAAATTACATCCTCACCGGGCACATAATCCTGGAATTATACGGATTATTTTTATTAACGTTATTTCATTATGTATGAATTGCTGTTGTTCCCTTCACAAAACAATACATCAATGATGCTAAGGTTAGACTCAAATTGCCTGCCAAAGACTTGTTGGTAGGGCTTAAAAGCCACATCAATTGGTTTTTTTGGGTGAATTTGTCCTCGGTAATCTAATATAGAAATCTGTGGATTGTCTGTACTTGTTTGATAATCAGTGCTAAAAAGTATTTTTTTGTGCCATCCCAATAATTTCAGACAAAGTGTCAGTAGTTCTAAATTAAAGTCAAAAAGAAAGGTTAAGGGTTTGTCGTATAGTCGTAAAATATCTTCTGCATAATATTCAAAAAAAGGTGATTTACCGTAGGCTGATTGTATGGCGCGTCTATGAATCATACGCCATTTCTGATGATGATCGATTCTTAGATCACGCATGGGCAAATGAGAATTACCTGACAAAACTGGTATAAGTAGATTATCGACTTTTTGTGCAGTCAAAATTCTCGTACGATTGCGATAGCTCTGTTTTTGAAAAGTCTCATGAGCTTCCAAGATAATGGTTTCATGTTGACTAAGTATAGAGAAAAAATGAATACAGGGAAGGTAATGTAACTCGATAAGGAGTGAAGAAGAGCTGCTGGTTTGCTTCATTGTAAAATAGTCGTGAGCAATAGAATCATACTATTGTAAATTAATATTCAATATTCCCTTTGCCTTCCCTTAGTAGTTGAATTTCATCTGAGGTACAATCCCAAACGGTGCTTGGTATGTTATCACCCGCTCCACCATCTATGAAGAGGTCCACTTGATTTTTATAACGTTCGTATATTTCTTGAGGATCGGTCATGTATTCTAGTATCTCATCGGTATGTTTGATAGAGGTCGTTAACAATGGATTTCCGAGTTGATATAGTATTGTATTTACAATGAGATGCTCGGACACACGGATACCAATGCTTTTCTTTTTAGAATGAAGTGATTTGGGTATATCTCCTCCAATGGGTAAAATGAAAGTGTGTGGTCCAGGAAGTTTTTTCTTCAACAACCTAAAAACGGTATTTGTCAACTGCTTTGTATAGGAGGAAATTTGGCTTATATCCTGACATAAGATAGAGAATTCGTGTTTTGCTGGATCAATTCCTTTTATTCTACATATTGTTTCAATGGCCTTAGGCTGAGTGATATCACATCCCATAGCATATACTGTATCTGTAGGATAAATAATGACTCCTCCTCTTTTTAATACATCCACAACTTGTGTTATTTTATTTGCCTGAGGATTATTAGGGTGTATTTTGAGAGATGGGCTGGTCATGTATTTATTTCGATGTTGTTTTTGCCTAACTTGTAGGCTCATCAACTTAATAAGACCGCTGTCAATATGCAAATGGACCGCAAAAAATATCGTACACGTCAACTGGTTGTTCTAGCAATGTTGTTGTTTGTATGTTTCTCCTATTACATATATCAAATTTTATTTACACCCAATTTCCAATGGCAAAAGGAAGATGCTTACTTGTATATCAGAAAGGGTGCTGGTTTTCACGAAGTACTAGACAGTTTGAAAAAACATGATATGATACAAGATGTGAAATCATTTGCGTTCATTGCGAAGTTGGCAGGGTACCAGGACAACATAAAACCCGGAAGATATTTGATCAAAGCTAATCGAAACAACATACAAATGGTACGCTTGCTTCGCAACGGCAAACAAGATCCGGTTAGACTTACCTTTAACAATATCCGGTTAAAGGAAGACCTTGCACAAAAGGTAGGAAGTAAATTTTACTTTTCATCCGACTCATTGCTTTTTTGTCTAAAAGATCCGGCGACTGCCAGACTCTATGGTTTTGATACTACTACGTTCATGAGTATGTTTATTCCCAACACGTATGAAGTCTATTGGGATATTAAAATCAAAGATTTTTTGGACAAGATGCATAAAGAATATAAGGCATTTTGGACAAAAGAACGTTTGGATAAAGCAACAGCTATAGGTTTTACTCCCATTCAAGTAAGTACCTTGGCTTCTATCGTTGAAGCAGAAACTAATCAACAAAGTGAACGCAGTCGAATTGCGGGATTGTACATCAATCGCTTAAATATCAACATGCCCATGCAAGCCGATCCAACGGTGAAATATGCACTGTGCGATTTTTCTATTAAGAGAATTTATCAAATACATACGCAGATTGATAACCCTTACAACACTTACAAATATACCGGGTTACCTCCTGGTCCTATTGATTTACCTTCTATTGCAAGTATAGATGCAGTACTGAATTACGAAAAAAATAAATATTTATATTTTTGTGCAAGCCCCACGCGTCTTGGATTTCACGATTTTTCGGAGACCTATAACAATCATGTCAACAATGCGAATCGTTATAGAAATTATTTAGATAAAGAACAAATCAAGTAGTCATGCTCATTCATGAAATACAAGTTCGCGTACGTTATGCTGAAACAGATCAAATGGGATATGTCTATTATGGTAACTATGCAACGTATTTCGAGGTAGCAAGGGTAGAAACATTCAGACACATTGGTTTTTCTTATAAAGAAATGGAAGATGTGGGCATCATGATGCCTGTACTTGAATATAGAACGAAGTATATCAAACCTGCACATTACGACGATTTACTGACCATCAAAGTAATCATCAGAGATAAACCCGGAATACGCATCCGTTTTGAGTATGAAGTGTATAACGAAGCAAAAGTTTTATTGAATGTTTCTGAAACCACATTGGTTTTTGTAAATAAGGAAACGTCTAAACCGGCTATGCCCAACGGACACTTTCAACGATTAATGCATCAATTTTTCGAGTAATGAAAAAAATTATCACCTGGCTAAAAATTGAAGAACTTAAGCAATGGGGAATCGCTCGATTGTCAAGTATACATTTGGCAAAATATGAAATTTCTTTGTTTCATTTTTTGCAAATACTGATTAATAAATTGGAGAAAGACCATGTCATGGAAATGGCGAGAAGCATGGCTTATAGTTTTGTGCTTTCTATCTTTCCGGCGATTATCTTTTTATTTACACTGATTCCCTATATTCCAATTGAACACTTAGATACGGCCATTTTAGAAACCATGTCACAGGTCCTTCCCAAAGGGATATACGAAGTAGCAGACACCACTATTTATGACATCGTAGCACGTCCTCAAACAGGTCTTTTATCTTTTGGTTTTTTATTTACGTTATATGCGTCTGTCAATGGAATTGTGGCTATGATTAACGTATTTAATAAATGTTACAAAACAGAAGACGATAGGAGTTTTATAAAAAGAATATTGATTAGCGTGGCTATTTTATTTTTGCTACTTATCTGTGTTGTGTTTTCTATAGCTTTGCAAGTGGTCATCGAAATGATTTTTAATGAAATAGATCTTTATCAACAAGGACAGATTGTGTTTTTATCTATTATTCGTTATTTATTACCTTACTTATTATTCTTAATTAGTTTTTCTTTGATCTATTCATTGGCA
>DATHPB010000106.1:0-3028 GCA_035484295.1 Cytophagaceae bacterium | reverse complement strand
AAAGGCAAAGGCATAGAAGGAGCCTGCAAATACATAATCTCTTTCCCGAGGTTCTACCGGTTGAGGATTGGCATACAGGATAATTGCCAATCCTGTGAAGAACCAAAGCAAGGCGATGATGCTTCCGTCCTTTGCATTTTTGCTGAAGTGAAAGACTAAGCCGAGCAAACCTGCAATCAATGGCAACATGTAATAATTGTTGCGTGCTTTATTATCGAGGATCTCTGCAGGGATGGTTTTGTCGAACCATTCAGAAGGCATAAGCCAGTTTGAATTTTGTTCATCTCCTTCACGTCCCGCAAAATTCCACATGAAATACCTCCAGTACATGTGACCCATCTGATAGGTAAACATAAAGCCGATGTTTTGGAAGAACGTAGGTTTTTGTCCTTCTTTCAATCCTGACCAGTCGCGGTATGCCCGGATGTGATGCGGTTGCGTGCTGTACATGCGAGGAAACAACATCACATGTGCAGGATTATAAATGTATTCGCTCTTGTAATCGGTGATGACGTATTTGTCTTTGCCTTTTTCGTCTTTACCTGGCGCATAGATGGCATCTGTTTTCTTTACATCGATTGGATAACCGGCTGTAAATACTGGACCTTTCACCAACGGACGGTCTCCATATTGTTCTCTTTTCAAATAAGAGATGAAAGACATTACGTTTTCAGGATCGTTCATGTCAATCGTCGGATTGAACTGAGAACGAATCAAGATTACGCCGTAAGAAGCAAAACCCAATAAGATGAAGGTGAAAGATAATAAAGAAAGGTTTAACCAACGCTTTTGATTTCTTACAGAATAGATAACTCCATAAATCAAGGCAGCGACCAACAACACCACAAACACGACTGCTCCAGTACCGAATGGAAGTCCCATTACATTGACAAAGAAGATTTCAAATTTTGCAGCTAATGTAGGTAAGCCCGGTATGATGCCTACCATGATCACGCCCACTCCCAATAAGCTCAAGCCGAGGGTGGCAGCGATACCGCCTAATGTAGGCTGTTGGTATTTTTTAAAGTAGTACACAAATGCAAGTGCAGGTATAGCTGTAAGGTTTAACAGATGGACACCGATAGACAATCCCATGCCGTAAGCGATGATGAGGAACCAGCGGTCGGAACCTTCTTCTTCCGCTTGCGATTCCCATTTCAGGATCGCCCAGAAGATGAAAGCCGTAAGACAAGAAGACATCGCGTATACTTCGGCCTCTTCAGAAGAGAACCAAAACGTATCGGAAAAGGCGTAAGCCAAGCTTCCAACCAGGCCGCTGCCGATGATGGCAATGATGTTGCCGTTAGACAATACGGGGTTGTCGCGCGAGACTAATTTTTTGGCAAACAACGTGATTGACCAGAATAAGAACAGAATGGTCAAACTGCTGGAGATGGCCGCTGTCATGTTGATCCAGTAAGCCACCTTGGTCACATCACCGAAAGAGAAAAATGAAAAGAGTCGTCCGATCAATAAGAATATAGGAGCCCCGGGAGGATGGGGTACCATTAACTTATAAGAAGTAGAGATGAACTCGCCGCAATCCCAAAAACTGGAAGTGGGCTCAAGCGTTAAAACATAAACAATAGTAGCAATAGCAAATACAAGCCAGCCGGTAATGTTATTGATTTTCTGATAATTCATAATAAAAGGTAAACGTTTGGCAAAAAGCGAAGTTAGAAAAATATCTGCTAATCTACCCAATAAATTCGGAGCTGTATAGAGATAAAATTTGAGGATTGGCAGATAAAGAAGGTCGTTTATTTTTAGGTGCTATTCCTCTCTGTTTGCTCCTTATACCGTTTGCTTGAACTGTACCGTAGCCATTTGGCTATAAATACCGTTTTGCTGTAAAAGCTGGTGGTGTGTACCTCGTTCCTTGATCTCTCCATTTTCTATAACTAAAATAGTGTCAGCATGTTGAACGGTAGAAAGACGATGCGCGATGACAATAGCCGTGCGACCTTTCATCAATTTTAAAATGGCTTCCTGAATCAATTCTTCTGTTTCTCCGTCAATGGAAGAGGTTGCTTCATCCAGGATGATGATCTTAGGGTCATATACTAGGGTGCGTATGAAGGAGATCAATTGGCGTTGTCCCACAGAAAGTGTTCCTCCACGTTCCATGACCATATAATCCAATTGACCGTGAAGCTGACGAATAAAAGGTGCAGCTCCCACCAATTCAGCGGCTTTCCAGATTTGTTCGTCGCTGATGTCTGGATTATCCAGCGTAATGTTGTTCCTGATGCTGTCGGAAAATAAAAAGACGTCTTGCAACACTGTACCAATCTGTGAACGCAGGTTGCTTAATTCAAAGTCGCGCACGTTCACTCCATCGATCCGGATTTCTCCTTTTTGAATGTCATACAATCGGGAGATGAGGTTGATGATGGAAGATTTTCCTGCGCCTGTTGGCCCGACCAATGCGTAAGTTTGTCCTTGTTTTACTGTAAAGGAAATGTCTTTCAATACATCATGTTCCTTATCGTAACCGAAAGACACGTGATCAAAGGTCACTTCTCCCTCTATATTTTTTTTCAATGTGCCATTCGCCACGATTTCGCTGTGGTCTTCCAATAAGGTGAAGATGCGGTCGGCACTCACCACTGCCAATTGCAAGGTGTTGAAACGGTCAGCAATCATGCGTATCGGACGGAAAAACATGGAGATGTACATGATAAAGGAAATCAATGTACCTGCAGTCGTATAGCCAGCCAAGACTTCTTTTGATCCCATCCATACCAGCAATCCTATACCGGAGGCGCCGATGATTTCTGCAATGGGAAAGTAAATGGAATAGTAAAGCACGGATTTTAAATTGGCGTCGCGGTGTTCTGCATTGATGGCTTCAAATTTTTTATACTCCCGATCTTCGCTGTTAAAAATCTGCACAATGGCCATACCGGTGATGTGTTCTTGTACAAAGGTATTCAGGTTGGATACCGCTGTTCTTACCAGGTTGAAAGAATGTTTAATGCTTTCCTTGAACACGTAGGTGCTGATCAGCAAGATAGGCAATACGGAA
>DATHPB010000105.1:0-4611 GCA_035484295.1 Cytophagaceae bacterium | reverse complement strand
TCACGTCCATACCGGTGATCAGTTCAAACAATTGCTTAGCATTCGCCAGCTGAGAACCTCCACCTGTGATGACGATGCCGCCTGCGATTTTATTGTAGTATCCTGAATTCACAATTTCCATGTGAACCATCTCTACAATCTCCGTCATTCGCGCTTCAATCACTTGTGCCAGATTCTTTCTGGAGATCTCTTTGTTAGGGCGATCTTTCAACGCCTGGATAGATATGATTTCATTCGGTTTCGTCATCGATGACATAGCCGAACCGTATTTCACTTTCAACTGCTCGGCTTGCTTCTGCATGACTTTGCATCCCTCAATGATATCAGAAGTAATGATATTACCGCCAAAAGGAATAACCGCTGTGTGACGAATGATGTTATCGTAGAAGATGGCTACATCCGTAGTACCTCCGCCGATGTCAACCAATACAATCCCTGCCTCTTTTTCTTCTCGTGTCAATACAGATAGGCTGGAAGCGATCGGTTCCAAAATCAATTCATCAATTTTCAGGTTCGATTTATCGATGCACTTCTTGATGTTTTTAATGGCATTGGTTTGCGCTGTGATGACGTGAAAGTCTGCTTGCAGTCTTACTCCAATCATCCCTACCGGATCGTTGATCTTTTCTACACCGTCAACTGTATACACCTGAGGCATCACGTGTATAATTTCATTACCCAGAGGAAAAACTGTTTTATACATGTCTGCGGTCAGTTGCGTCACGTCTTCTACTGAAATTTCATCTTCACCATTGTGACGGGTCCTTGAACCGTGGTGTACGGAGCTTCTGATGTGCTGGCCAGCAATACCTACATTGACCACTTCTATGTTTACACCGGATTGATCCTCCGCTTCTTTTATAGCCTTAACAATCGATTGCATCGTGCTGTTAATATTGGTCACCATCCCCCTGATTACACCTTCAGATACCGCAGTACCCATGCCAAGGATCTCGAGTTTGCCAAACTCATTTTTGCGACCAACAATTGCGCATATCTTAGTTGTACCTATATCAAGGCCTACTACTAACTCGTTGTTATTTTTTTGCATAGCCATAAATTTTAATCACAAATGATTTGGTCTTTGTACTGAACATTTACTGCCTGGTAAGCATCCCAACCACGCAAGGGTAATATCTCCTTAAAGAAGATCGTTAACTTTTTAAACTTAATATCTAGATCGTCCGGTTTTCCAAACTTGATTTCATAGTCTCCGATTTGCGGGAAGATCAGGATACTACCATCTTTTTGTATTTTCAATTCCGCGACCTGAGCGTTCCAATGTTGATCGGTTCCGATTCGCTGAAAGAAATCCACATACGCCTTCCAATCGGTCGAATGTACGAATGCTGTATCAGCAAACTTGTAAGTATAGTCTCCCCTAACGATCAGGCTTCTGCTCGTATACTTTGGCGACACGGCAATCAATTTTCCATTAGGCAATAGGTATTTATCGTTGACTCCATTGTAATAGATCCTTGCCAAGGGCTTCACCTGTTTCACTTCTATCTTCACCACACCGGAGTGATTTTTAAATACCTGCACATCTTCGACAAACGGACATGCTTTCACTCTTCGCTCCAATAATTTCAGATCGATATCGCGCAAATATTTTCCAACAATGGGATCTTCGTCATTGTGAGTAATCAAGCGAAGAATTTCCTTTTCGTCAATAAAATAGTTTTCGTATTCATTGTTGATGTCCACCCTGATTCTTTTCACCGTACGGTAATACGAGTTACCTGCTAACGCAACAGAAAGTAATAGCACGAACACAACGGCTGCTACAATGTAAATTTTGGGCGATATGTTTATCTTGGAAAATTTCATTTTCCTACTTTGGCTTCGCTTATTTTCTTCAATGGTAAAATCAACTGGTCGATATCTCCGGCACCCAGTGTGGCTAGTACTTCTACATCGTGTTTCATCAGCAAGTCCACCAGATCTTCTTTACTCAATAGTTTTTTATAAGAACAATTAATTTTTTCTAACAGCACCGAGGAAGTAATACCCGCAATCGGCAATTCTCTTGCGGGATAAATATCCAATAAGAATACCTCGTCGGATAAACTCAGTGCTTCTGCAAAAGCATCCATGAAATCCTTTGTTCTTGAAAACAAATGTGGTTGAAACACCACAGACAATTTCTTAGACGGATAAACAGATTTCACACCTTTGATGAAGTTTGTGACTTCTTCCGGATGATGAGCGTAGTCGTCGATATAAATCAATTTCGGGCTTCTCACGTGGTATTCAAACCTTCTTTTTACTCCTTTGAATGAAGCAATACCACTTTGAATTTCACCTTCAGAAAGACCTACTGCTTCGCAAGCTAGATAAGCAGCTAATGCATTGTTTTGGTTGTGCAGACCAGGCATATCTAATTCAAATGTCTTCTTGCCTGTTATACCATTCACCACAACATCAATACTTCCGAATTCATTGACATGCGATTCTTTCACATAATAATCTGCGCCCGGTGCTCCGAAAGTTACTTGCGTTTTCAATTGTGGTTGCTTAGCAAAGTCGGAACCGATCTTTGCAATTAGTGTTCCACCTTTTCTAATCTTTGCGACAAAATCGACAAAAGCTTGTTTGAAGGCCGCTTCTGTACCGTAAATATCCAGGTGATCAGGATCCGTAGCATTCACAATAACCACATCCGGATGGAGGTGTAGGAATGAGCGATCGAATTCATCGGCCTCTACAACGAATACAATATTCCCTTTTTCAAAATCAGGAAATAAAACATTGGTATTATAATTTTGAGTAATGCCACCCAAAAATGCCGCCACGTTTTGTCCGGCATTTTTCAATATATGCGCCACCATAGACGAAGTGGTTGTCTTACCATGCGTACCTGATACCGCTACCGTAAAATAATTATTCGCAATGGCACCCAATAATTCCGCGCGCTTGATCATTTTATTTCCTTTTGTAAGAAAATATTGGTATTGCAAGGAAGTAACGGGAACAGCCGGAGTATAAATGATCAATACGTCATCTTGTTTGTACATTTCAGGAATAACAGACAACTCATCGCTGTAATTGATGTCAATGCCTTCTTTCTGCAATTGTTTTGTTAAAGGAGTTTCTGTCTTATCATAACCCGCCACCTGCTTACCTTCCATAGTCAGCCAGCGTGCCAAAGCACTCATCCCGATACCACCGATACCTAAGAAATATACTTTCGATATGTTATTCAAATGATCCAAATTAATTGATCTCCTTTTTCATGAGTGCTACAATGTCTTTCGCCGCATTGGGTTTTGCCAGACTGGAAATATTTTTTGCAATTCTTTCTGCAGTGCTTTTATCTTTCACCAAATCAGACAATACCTTTCCAAGTTGTGAAACGGCATCTACATCCTTTACTAATAATGCGGCATCTTTCTTAACCAAAGCCATCGCATTTTTAGTTTGATGATCTTCTGTTACGTTAGGTGAAGGAATCAATATTACCGGCTTACCAACCAATGTCAGCTCTGAAACCGCTATGGCACCTGCCCTGGAAACTATGAAATCAGCCGCCGCATACGCTTTGTCCATTTCTTGGATAAAAGCAGTCACTTTCACAGACTCACTGCTGAAGGCCGAGAGTCGATTGGTATCGCGGTTACCCGTTTGCCAGATTAACTGTACGTCCAATGCTTTCAACAATTCCAGACTGGCTTCTACACTTTTGTTAATTGTTGTTGCACCTAAGCTCCCACCAATCACCAATATTGTTTTTTTATCTTCTTTCAATCCCCAAACACTTTTTGCATTGATGCTTGATTGTTGCAATGATTTCAACACGTTTAACCGAATAGGATTTCCCGTATGTACCAGTTTCTCTTTTGGAAAAAAATATTGCATGTTGTCGTATGCTACACATATTCTTTTCGCCCATCTGGATAAGACCTTATTCGCCAATCCTGCATAAGAGTTTTGTTCTTGTATCACGATTGGTATTCCTTTTATCGCTGCAGTAAATAAAAGAGGAGCACTGGCGTATCCTCCGAAACCAGCCACTACATGAGGTTTGAATGATGATAACAACCGAAAAGATTGTACCAAACTTCTGATGATATAGAAAGGCAGTAGCAAATTTTTCATCGTCAATTTTCTTTGTAAACCTCTGATCGGTAAGCCCACAATTTTAAATCCGGCATCTGGCACTTTTTGCATTTCCATTTTACCATCGGCACCCACAAATAAAATTTCTGATTGGGGATACTGATTCATCCACTCTTCCGCCACTGCTACAGCAGGGAAAATATGTCCGCCGGTACCACCACCGCTAATCATGATTCGATATGTCATGGTACCCTTACTCATTTGGCGTGACTTCTTCTGTAATGTCTCCTCTGCTTACACTTAATATAATTCCAAGTGACAAGCCCGTAAATAATAAAGACGTTCCTCCCATGCTCAACAATGGAAGAGGTTGCCCTGTGATCGGCCCCACTCCTACCGCAACACCCATATTGATCATGGCTTGTATCACCAACCCGAATGCCAGACCAGCGGAGAGCAATCCTCCGAACGCACGATCACTATTAGCGGCTACCTTCATCCCTCGATACAACAAAGCGAGGTATAAGAAGAGAATAAATAATCCTCCTACAA
>DATHPB010000104.1:0-3838 GCA_035484295.1 Cytophagaceae bacterium | reverse complement strand
TTTTGCTTCTTTCAATGTTCTGTGCATGTCATCATGTTCAAATACCATTTCTGGTTTATGTTTGTCTGCATACAATACCATGACATAACGTGTCACTTTTACCGCAGCAGAAGGATTGATACCATTCGAACCCAATACATTTTTAAAGGTATGAGGGAAAACTTTAATAAGTTTTAGATCAGGGAGAGTTTCCCATTGACCTATTTGAATTCCACAAAAGGAATAATAATCTTTATAACGTTTCCCTGTAAAATCGAACAACGTTCCTCTATAAGAGAAAACAACCGCTATCCCAAACAATACAAACCCTGTCCCTGCTGATAGTGCTTTGGCAACGGAATTATTACCTGGCATAAATAAAGGGCTGACTATGGCAAATGTTCCCACCGCTATAAAAATGAGACCTAATAAATGTGGACCAATAGAAAAAAAAGATCTCTTGTTGATGTCGTATTGATTCATGAGAGTATAGGTAAGATAGTGGCTTTAATTTAAATATTTTTTAATCATAACAGACCTTTGTTTGTGTTTTATCAAAAATAAAACAGCAGCCAGAGTGAAACTCTGGCTGCTGTGCTTCTGGACGAGGAATGAAAAGATTATCTCGTTTGCATGGAGCCGTTGTCTCCACCTGTTTTCAGGTCATCATTTTCGATAGTTTTTTTGCGGCTCTTCTTCTCACTTGTAGTCATTTTACCGATGCGATAAGAGAAGTTTATTTTGAAGTTCATGGTATGCATCGTGTTTACACTCGACTGATTCAAGAGAGGAGAGTCCAGTTGCGTACGAATACGAATAGAAGGAGTGAAGAAATTTTCGAACCCAAAACCAACGCTTCCCTTTTTATTGTTGAAGTCTTTTTTCAAGTTCAAGCTATACAATCCAAATCCGGTTTGATAACCTTGTAGCTGCACCTGGTTGCCGCGGTAGAAGGCGAACCATTGCAAGCCCCATCCTTTGGCAATGTCAAAGCTTCCGTTGATTCTGCCGCTGATTACCCAACCTTGATTGCTTGCATTATAAAAGGGATCGGGGTTATTGTTTTTCAATACTGCATAGTACAGATCCATTCCTCCTCCAAAGGTAAAACGTTTTGAAAGGCTTAGGTTGGTAAAGAGATTTATGCCGTATGCATCTTCGTTACCAATGTTTTGATAAGTGGTATGAATGGTGTCTCCATGTACGTCACGTACTGCCTGGATGGCACCCGTCGTATTGCGCATGAATCCTGCAAGTGTCACAGAAGATTTGGAAATGTAAGCGCTGTAGGAAAGTTCGTAGTTATTAGAATATTCCGGATGTAATAAGGGATTACCAACCGTGATGTTGTAGGGGTTTGAAGCCTGCACGTTCGGATTCAGGAATTGCATAGAAGGACGTTGAATGCGTCGGTTGTATGAAGCTTTGAGCATGTTGCCATTCGCCAACTTTTTAGAAACGTTGATGCTGGGTACCAACACGCCATAGGACGGGATGCTTACAGATTTGTTTTCCTGATACTGAGCATTGATACTGGTGTATTCATAACGAAGCCCCGCTTTTACAGTATAGGTTTTAAGAAAATTTAACGTATAAGAAGCATAGCCTGCCGTGATGTTTTGGTTGTAATGAAACGTATTGTTTAAACTGTCACCGCCGTAAGACGTATAATCTCCATTGGCGCCATTGGCGAAGAAATATTCGTACTTGCTATATACTTGCCTGTAAATATTTTTTGCTCCAACTTCTAACAACTGATTCTTAGAAAGAGGTTGTTGATAATCCGCTTGTATCGTCATTTCCTGGTTATAGCCATGGTTCTGGTTTTTCAGTCGACTGCTGATTTGATTCAGGTCGGCGTTATTGAGAATGTTGTTGGTGAAGTCCATGTTTGTATTGTTTCTGCTGTACAATCCTAGAAGACTGAATTCTTGTTTGGGTTTTTTAAACAGGTGCGTGTAAGTCAAGTTTGCATCAATGGAATGGTTTTCATTGATTGTTTTCACATCGCGTGTGCTTGTATTAGTCAAGGTGTCATTGGTGTAGGTTTGTGAATAGAGACCACTTTGCGAGGTGTTCATTTCCCGCAAACCATATTTCACAGAAGCATTGAGTGAATTGGAACTGTCGATGTCGTAATCCCAACCCAATGTATAGTTACCGAACCCGAATACTGTTTGTGTGTTGGCACTTTGCACGGTACGTGTATGCGTATTGCTTGCGATGTCGTATCCATTTTGATCGTTGCTGTATTCTCCTGGAATGTTATAACCTGCTCTTCCAAATCCACCTAACGAAAAGCCCATTTTTTTCTTACGGTAACTTCCATTAAGTCCCAGGTTGGAACCTCTTACTCCTGCACTGACGTCGATATTAAGTGATTTCCCCTGAAGTGTATTTTTCTTGAGTATGATATTGACGATGCCTGCAGAACCTTCGGCATCGTATTTGGCAGAAGGAGAAGTGATCACTTCTACTGATTTGATCTGGTCAGAAGGGATTTGTTTCAAAGCGTCTGCAATGCTGGAAGCGGTGAGTGCAGAAGTTTTTCCGTTGATCAGTACTTTCACGTTTTGATTGCCCCGCAAAGATAAGTTGCCGTCCATGTCTACGTTAAGCAACGGTGCTTTACGTAGTACATCTGTGGCGTCACCGCCTTTGTTGGTTGCATCGTTTTCCGCATTGTAGATAATACGATCCACTTCTTCTGTGATCAATTCTTTTTTACCGATGACCACTACTTCTTTTGTATTGGGTTCAACGACCAGGATTCGACCCAATGAGATGCTGTTGTTTGCATCACTGATGACAAGGTTATCGATGGTGGCATTGACATATCCTACCATTCTTACTCCCACCTGGTATGTTCCGTTGGCTACGTGTTCCAATACAAAGGCGCCAGAACTGTCGGTGATGGTACCGTCAATAATTTTCCCGGTTGCTTTATCTAGCAAACCGACAGAGGCAAATTCCACAGGTTCAGACAACGAAGAATCCAATACGATTCCTGATATTTTACCTGTAGGTAAAACAGCCGTTTGAGCGAAAGTTGCATGAAAGCTAAAAAATAATAGGAGCGAGGTAAGCAATGGTTTCATGAGAAAACAATAAATAACGGTTACAAAGGTATGATTAATTTGATAGCGAAATTTTGATTAATGACGCTCTTGGTCAATGTATCTACAAAGAAATGGTTTTCATAGACAGATTGGACTTCTATGGTATTATTGCGGTATTAAAGATCAATAGATATGCCATAAAACGGTTTGCTACAATGAACATATAATGAATGACGTATGAAGAACCAATATATTTTCAGCGGATGAGAAAATATATGATGTCTATGATCATTGTTATTCGTAAGCAATGAACTTATGATATAGCAAATTCACTATTTGCACGGTGTTAAAAATTGTATAAAACAGTCGTTTTGATTTTATAGGATAAATAGGTGAAATAAAATTATTGACAATACCTCTGCAGTAAATCATAAGCCTTTGAATCACCCAGCTCTTGCGCTCTGTTGAAATCAATACAGGCATCTGTTTTGTCATTGAGTAAGATTTTAGCCGATCCTCTGTTGCAAATCGAAGCCGAATCCATGGGATCCATTTCTATGGCTTTGTTGTAATCCATGATGGCTCCCATGTAATCATGCAATTGTAATTTGGCATTGGCACGGTTATAATAAGCGCCATCTATGAGTCCGTTCAATTCAATCGAACGGTTGTAATCCAATAAAGCTCCCCGCCAGTCTTGCAGGCCAGCTTTGGCATTTGCCCGGTTAATGTACACAGTAGCGTCTTCGCCTTTGAGTGCAAGCATTTTGTTGTAATCTTCAATGGCTCCAGCCCAGTCT
>DATHPB010000103.1:0-3495 GCA_035484295.1 Cytophagaceae bacterium | reverse complement strand
CTTCTTTTTCTAACAAAGGATAATTAGAAAAATCCTGGTCTGCTACATAGGTATTTGCATACATCTTGATGTTATGACTCATCAAACATTTTTTGCCTATAGAGATCGCGGATTTTTCATTGACAGAAAAAGTAGAGTTGTCGCCAATGTATGAATGTGCACCCAAGGTAATTTTACCTTCTCCCATGAGTTTGATGTTTCTTCCGTTGAATAGGAACTCAGGATGAACATCGTACTTCTTTTTATACTCGTTATACAAATAAGACCAGTAGGCCCTGTCTGCAGTTTTGTACAAAAGATAGAGCAGGTTAATGAGTGCTTTTTTCATAAGAAAATATTTTTCCGTTCAGCCAAGGCATCTTGTACAACCTGTCGGAGATGACAAATGCAGCCACAAAGACAATCAGAAAAGACAAAGCGGTTGCATAGGCAGCTCCTATCGCACCGAATTGTTTGATGAGAAAATAATTAAGTGCCAGGTTTGAAACAACATTCAGGTAAGACAAGTAGCTGAGCCAAATCGTTTTCTTCCTAAAAAAAATCATTCCCACCACCATTTTATACATCCCAAGAAAAACATAACCAAGTCCTACCCAGAATACGTACTTAATGCCTTCGTGAAATTTCGCATCGATGAACGTATCAAAGATAAAAGGACTGAGCACATAGATGGCAAATAGCAAGACAAATAACGCAACAATAAATAGATATGAGACACGAACAATTTTAAGTTTGGCGTCAAATGTTTCCAACTCAAGATTCTTAAACAAAAAAGGAGAATAACCCTGAACGAATGCATTGACAACAATGAGTACAATAACACCCCATTGATAACCGATGTTGTAAACCCCCAGCTCTTCTATGCCTACCATTTCTGCTATGAATATTCTATCGGAAAGATCAATGATGAGAAATGCTATAGAGTGCGGGATGAGTGGCAATCCATACTTCAACGCCGAACGCATATACTCTTTGGAAATTTTAAAGGACAATAAGTTTTCTTTGTACAACAGATAAAATGAGATCACTCCAAAGATAACCGAAGAGGTGAGCATGCTGATCAGTCTGCCATTGTAATTCCATTTCATCTCTACTACCAATAGCAGAGACAATAATGTGGTAGCCAAAACAAAGGAAATGTTAAGGATCGTATAAGCAATCGGTCTTTCCTGAATTTGATAGATCGCGCTTTGCAATTGAAAAAAGACTCCGACAAAACCCATAAAAGGCAACAACATCACCCATCGGTAATCTATTTTCAATACATCTTCCAGTTGTACAAAAAACAAAAGCACAATACCCGATAAGAATCCAAACAATACAGTAGGAAATACCAGAGAAGAGGTCAGGAAAATTTTAAAGTCATGACGCTCCAGCTTGTAATACTCGATCGTTACCACGCCTACCGATCCCATGAGTATTACAGGAGTAAGGAATGAATTGTAAGAAGTGATCAGAGAAATATAACCGAAGTCCTCGCTCGACAAATAAAAAGTCAGCACCGGCATTAACAGGAAATTTATTCCTCCTAATATAATGCTGGTAAGCGCATACAAGGAAACGGCTTTCAACAAATTCATACCGTCTGTATTACATCAAATATAGCAGGAATTTCTCCTTCAAAATAATAATTGGTAAGCGCATAGCGAAGACCTTCTGTAATAGGTTTTCCTCTATGGATACCGGTAGTGTCTGTCAGAATAACAGTGCCTGCTTTTCCGGTGATCGTTTCTAACTTATACTTTGGAGAGTTGAGAATGGCTGATACTTCTTCTTCGCTGAACCTGTTCTGGCGCGCTTTGATGTTGTTGTTCAGGATTTGATCCATCAACACCGCATGTGTATGCGTATCTGCAACGTATTGGTATGCTCCGTTTTCTTCTTTCGTATCAGTAAGGTAAACGAGTGCTTTGAATTGTTTCCCAAACACGATGTCTCTGTGCCATCCACCTCCCGAACCGAGGTTCTTATGCGCCGGTTTTATTTTGCCTGCGAGCGTGAAACCCGTGATTTCTACTTTTGTTGCCAGAAACGCATGCATGACAGCGGTAATGAATTTATCATCATAAAACTGTCTTGTGATCTCAGAAACCCTGTCTAAGCCAAAAAGCCTGTGGTCGGCGCCCTCTTCGTCTACCCACACTTTCGACGCGTATTCCGTCATCTTTGCTTCCATATCCTTTATAATGGCCTGACATGTTTCCGCACTGTAGAAATCTTTGACCACAAAAAAACCGTGTCGATTGATATGATCTACCGCTTCCTTTACCTTGTGGTCAAAGGCGGATGAACTTTCTTTTTTTTGGTTAAAAAAATTCCTGATTTCCGTTTTGGAAATGAATAAGCAACCGATTAAGAACTCGATTATTTTTTTCATACCTGATTATCTATCCCAAAGATTATCTTTTACCCAATTTCCTTGTTGGTCTTTCCACCATACCCTTGGATCCCTGAACCTGTCGGCCACTTCATCGAAATGCTTTTCTGTCCAGCCAACGTAATCGAGCCAGCGGTACAAGTCCTTCGATTTCACCGGATCCATTTTTCTTACGATTTCGATTCCTTGTTCGCGTGTCATGATGCCCGCGCGAATATCTTTACATACGTGATCCGTCGCCCTGCCATAGCCGAACTTGATGTATTTCATGTAATCGTGAATGCCGTTTTCATGCATGTCGTCCAGGTTAGACATCGTACGGTATGTTCGTTCAAACGGTTCTTCCGCTTCCATGAAACCATACAGGTCTCTCATCAACGTGCCGTGTTCATTGGCATCCCATTTGAAAAAATTGGAGATGTACACGCCTCTCACACCGACGCGTTCTATTTCTTCATCCGTCGGATACATCCAAGGGATCAATTCCTGAGAGGTCAATGTTTCTCCGTATTCCGGTGCTTTTGCAATGAAGTCTTGCCATTCGTAACCTCTCAAGCAATGCTCGTGTCGGTAGCGATAGGTAAACTCCACCATGTCGTTGTAAGAATGCATTCCTCCAAGATCCATGAAACCATGTTCACCCCATATCATCAAAGGTACATTCGTTTGCACTGCAACGCGTATCGGATAAGTGAAAATGCCCGCATGACCATGCCAGTTCATGTCGCCCATGATTTGCTGACCCAATCGATTCATCTTTTTCAACACCTCTATGCTCGGTGTAAAAAAAACATGGTCTACATCAAACACTTCACGCATGTTGAGCAGGTTCTTCATACCTGTCGGCGTATAATTATTGCCGTGATAAGTGACCAGCAAAGGATTTAATCCATATACTTTTTTTATGATGTGAATTTGGAAGTAGCTGTCTTTACCACCACTCACTGGTATGATGCAATCGTAGTTCAACCCGTCTTTCGATCTGTAATCTTCTACAAGACGCTCAAACATTTTTCTTCTTCTGTCCCAATCGATATCAACACGTTGATCTGCCGTACGGCAACCCGAGCAGATTCCATTTTCATCAAATGCCAACGGCACTGCGGAGCTTGACGGAT
>DATHPB010000102.1:0-6608 GCA_035484295.1 Cytophagaceae bacterium | reverse complement strand
ATTGTCCATCGCAGCCGGTACTTTCCTGGGAGGTCCAGTAGGCGATCGGTTTGGACGGAAGTATGTCATCTGGATTTCCATTTTAGGTGCCGCCCCTTTCACCATTTTGCTTCCCTATGCCAATCTTTTCTGGACAGGAGTATTGATCGTGCCGATCGGCGTCATCATCGCTTCTGCTTTCTCTGCCATTCTTGTGTATGCGCAGGAATTGATTCCAGGAAAGGTCGGCACCATCGCCGGATTATTCTTTGGTTTTGCCTTTGGAGTAGCTGGGATTGGATCGGCCATGCTAGGTAAGGTGGCAGATGAGACAAGCATCAGTTATGTCTGTCACGTCTGTTCTTTTCTTCCTTTGATCGGTTTATTGACCGCCTTTTTACCAAATATCGAAGGTAAGCGCAAGGAAAACATAAAATAAGCAAAGGCTTATGTATCTTTGCAACATTAGCCTTGCACCTTATGAAGTTTGAAGAGTTTCACATCTCTCCTGAGATCAAAAAAAGTTTAGAAGAACTAGGCTTCAAAAAACCTACTGACATTCAATTCAAATCGATTCCACCGATATTGAAAGGTGAAGATGTCCTTGCCATAGCACAGACAGGTACAGGTAAAACAGCCTCCTTTGCTATTCCGATCCTGCACATTGTACAGGATCAAAAAGGTCGTACACCCGATGGTATCAAGGCGATTGTGATGGTACCTACTCACGAACTGTCCATACAAATCACAGAAGCATTTAACAAGATCGGACACTATACTGGCGTCAAAACATATTCCTTATACGGTGGTGTTGATCAGGCTTCTCAGATCAGGCAGTTTGAAGAAGGTGTAGACATCCTGGTAACAACACCTGGCCGCATGTTTGACTTAAGAAGCCAGGGACACATTCAACTTGACCGTGTAGAAGTACTGGTGCTGGACGAAGCCGATCACATGATGGATCTCGGTTTCATTAAAGACATACAAGACGTCATCAAGCTGTTACCGAAGAACAGGCAAACCTTATTCTTTTCGGCAACCATCAACGACAAGATCAAGAAGCTTGCCTACTCTCTTGTGCGCAATGCCATCCGCATACAGATTTCACCCAAGGATCCTGTTTCCAAGAACATTCACCATTCAGTAGCATTTGTAGAAATGGACGATAAACGTTTCTTTCTGGAACGTGTCATCAATGAAAACCCGGATAAAAAGATACTGGTGTTTGTCCGTACGAAAGTGCGTGCGGAACGTGTCATGCATGCGTTGGAAAGAATGAACATTAAAAGCATTACCATACACAGCGACAAGGAACAAGCAGATCGCTTAAAAGTGATGGAACAGTTCCGAAGCGGAGAAGTAAAAATATTGATTGCCACCGACATCAGTGCGCGTGGCATTGACATTGCCAATGTCGACTACGTCGTGAATTATGATTTGCCGGATGTACCGGAAAATTACGTACACCGTGTAGGACGTACAGGCAGGGGTATGCAGAAAGGACAAGCCATTTCTTTTTGCAGCACAGAAGAAAAAGAAGTACTGAAAGAGATCGAAGGATTTTTACAACAGGAAATCAAAGTATTGGAAATTCACAAAGGTGATTATTCCCAAACAATTGATTTTACCAATGAGAAACATACCGACTGGAAAACATTGATGAAGGAAATTCAACAACACGAAGAAGAATCCACCAAAAAGAAAAAGAAAAAATAGCTGCTAGCTATTTTTTCTTTTGATCAAATCCAATCTGATTTTGTTTTTCTCCTCCTGCCAGGCAGCCCACACCGGATGATCGTCTTCCACATTCATGGAATTGTTTTCCTGAAACGTATCCATCCGTACTTTATGCTTTTCCAAAATGTCAATGACTTCTTGCGGATCAGAAACCAATGTGCCGTTCAACGTGTGTTCGAGTTCCTGAATGTAGTAACCAAACTCTATGCGGTGTTCGGTCAAGGAAATATCACCGTTAGATCCCTGCAAGACTTCATCTGCTTCGGGATCGTCCTGCCCGTCGTCACGCCAATCGCAAAAATCACAGTACTCAAAGGCAGCCTTGTCATAAAGTGTAGGGAAACCACAACTCGGACAAGTAAACAAACGCAAACCTCGCTGTCTGAGAAAGTGATCCATCCGCATTCTTCTCTCTTCAAATTCCAACAACAGTTGTTGATCTGCTGAAGAGAGTGTAGAGCTATCGAATCGTTCCGGATACATATTACTTAATTTTGTACTGTTGTATTATTATCCGATTTGATGGCCGCTTCAATCTGTGCAACATAAGAAGATTTCACGATCACCGTACCGGCAATAAAGTCATGTATCGCTCTCCTTCTTTTGTTGGTCAACAACACAATCAATTCGCCATAAAGCCAAATGTTATTTACCCAGGACGATACTTTAAACAACATAGGTGATAAGGAAACTAAATATACGGTCTGTTGTAACCAGCTCAACCCCTGAAAAGTCGCTTCATCGGCAAGTGAAAGGCTATAAAACATCAGTAAACAAGACACGATGGTCATCACAAAAGTGATCAGGTGTCTCAGTATCGATTCTCTCCAACCAATAGGAGAACCATCCAGTTTGATGATTCTAATTCCTACCAATAATTTTCCGGGCGTGCCTCCATATCTCTTAGGAAGATATATTTGATACCATAGACTAAAAAGGATATTAGGAACGAAGGTATAATAAGCCATATTAATACTCATGCTGTTCAAATACAGGATGGCAAGAACCACAGGCATGGAAATAACTGCATCTAAAAGTAAAGAGCCTAGTCTTGGCCAAAAGCCTGCATAAAAACTTTGTCCGGGATGAAGTGTTTGCTCCATTCCTTCCATGTCGAGTAAGGTTTGATTGTTGTTTGTCATACGGTTGATCGTTAGTTTAAAAATATAGCATTGAAATTACAAAACACTTTTTATTGAAGCACCTTACAATAAGAACTGCCCCTATTTTTTTAATTGCTTTCTCACTACGGGCGCCACTTCCTTCCCCAACAATTCAATAGAGTGCAACAATTTATGATGAGGAATATCTCCTGATATAATCTGTGCCAGGAAACGTGTATGATTGAACAGCTTGTGTTGGTACATCACTTTATCGATCACTTCCTGCACATTGCCCACAAATAGTGATCCTTTGGGTGAACGCATGTACTCAAACTGGTCTCTGGTCAGTTTACCCCACCCTCTTTCTTTGCCAATGCGGTTCATCATTTTTTCATAGACAGGAAAAAATTCATCGGACGCTTGTTCCGAACTGTCTGCAATATAGAAATGACAATTGATAGCCAAGGGCAATTGCGTATCGTCATGTCCCGCTTTACGCGCCGAACTTCTGTACAATTCCACCAATGGTACAAAGTGGTCCGGATCAGAGCCCAGTATGGCCAATGTAACAGGCAGGTTCAGGTTACCCGCACGCACCATGGAAGCCGGTGTGCCCCCTACTGCCAGCCATACGGGTAATTTCTCCTGGTAAGGCCTTGGATAAACACCCAACTTGTTGATGGCCGCACGATGCTTGCCTTTCCAGGAAATGATTTCTTCCTGATTGATTTTTAATAATAATTCCAAATGTTCTGTAAACAATTCATTGTAATCGTTGAGGTCGTAACCAAACAAAGGAAACGATTCTATGAACGACCCACGACCTGCCATTACCTCTGCACGACCGGACGACATCAAATCCAGCGTAGAAAAATTTTGAAACACACGTACCGGATCCGCTGAACTCAATACCGTAACAGCACTGGACAAACGAATATTCTTAGTGATCGCCGCAACACCGGCCAGTATCACTTCAGGAGCAGAGATGAGAAAGTCCGGGCGATGGTGTTCACCCAAAGCAAATACATCCAGTCCTATTTCATCGGCCAGCTTACCTTCCGCCAATAATTCCTGCATGCGCGCGTGTGCATTGACAGCCTTACCTGCCACATGATCTGCTTGTATATCTCCAAAAGTACTGATTCCTATTTCCATGGTCATTGAATTGTTTGGGACTTAATCTCGGTTTTTTATTGTTGCCTTACAACGGTTGGTCGTTCAATTTTAAAACAAAGGAAAACATTCACTGACCTCAGAAAAAAACAGAATTGATCAATACGTTTACTTCCATAAAAACTTTTCCTGTACTCTTTTTCAAACCGACTCTGACATGAAAATCTTATTTTATTTACTCGCCCTCCTAAGTGTTCATTATGCTGTTGCTCAGAAAACACAGCGTTTTGAAATCGCGCAGGCACACTGGTTAATCGTAGGCGGATTGGTTCACTTTGACGAACAAGGTAACAAAACGGACACCGTATACACCATCAATGGCATCGATTCTCAATCCTTTTTTGGATACAATACGATCGCTTCAGTAGCTACTGGAACTATCCACACGACAAACGTCAACTATGTCATTTTACACGAAGGTAAACTTTCCGACTTGCTTCTTTTCCTAAAAACAGCTCAAGACATCTGCACCACCGAAGAGATCGGTGTGTGTATCGTAAAAAACGGGAATAAGTTCTGCGTCGAAAAAAGACATACCAACCGCGCACTCGTTATTTATCCTTTCCATACTACCGACGATAAACCGCAAAACGATTACATGCTCGTACTAGATAACGATACCCTGCCTTGGTGCACGGATACCATCAAAAAATGGGCGAAGAAACACAAGGTGACTATTTCTTAAGAGCATTTCTAAAAAGGAAGGCGCCAACAAATTGTTGGCGCCTTCCTTTTTATTTTACAGCGTACAGTTCAATACCAACCGCTCGCTTTAATTCTTACAATAAACTCTTCAAATCTGCTTCCGAATAAGCCACAGATTTCAATGTCTTGCGATCACCTTCACGGTAGACTAAAAATAAACCGTCTTTCTCTTCGTAAAAGCTTTCCGTACCTTTCGCTTTATAATGCGCAATGGTTTTCTCTGCTTCCTCCTTGGTTTTACAAGCTTTACTCATGTTGGAACGTTGCACTTCATCAAAGAGTGCTTTGAATTTTTCTCCCAATCCAAATTCCAATACAGCACCTGACAACACGTATTGCAAGTCACACAAAGCATCTGCAACGCCAACTATGTCATTCGCTTCTACGGATTCTTTCAACTCGTCCAGCTCTTCCTGCAACAAAGAAATACGCAGCGCGCTACGTTCTTTAGCAGGGACAGTAGGTTTAGAAAGTATAGGATGACCAAATAAACGGTGAAAGGCTGCGACTTGATTGAGTGAATCTAATTTTTCCATTTTATTTTTATTAACAACATTCTATTTCCAATTACTGGTTTCTTTTTCACTTTAAACAGCAACGTCTGCCTTGATGTGCGGATGCGGGTCATAATTTTTCAATTCAAAATCCTCAAATTTAAAATCGAAAATGTTCTTCACCTTCGGGTTGATGACCAACTGCGGCAATGGACGGAAGTCACGACTCAATTGCAGTTTGGCTTGTTCGATGTGATTGGAATACAAGTGCGCATCGCCCAGCGTATGTACGAAGTCGCCCGGTTGCAGGCCGCATACCTGCGCAACGATCATGGTGAGGATGGCATAAGAAGCAATGTTGAAGGGAACACCCAGGAATACATCCGCGCTGCGTTGGTACAACTGGCAAGACAGTTTGCCATCAGCCACATAAAACTGAAAGAAAGCATGGCAAGGAGGTAACTTCATCTTATCGACGTCCGCTACGTTCCATGCACTGACAATCAGGCGGCGGGAATCCGGATTCTTTTTGATCTGTTCCACCACATTTGAAATCTGATCAATCTCACCGCCGTCTCTCGCCGGCCAGGAACGCCATTGGTAGCCGTACACAGGACCGAGTTCTCCTCTTTCATCGGCCCATTCGTCCCAAATGCTGACCCCGTTTTCCTTCAGGTACTTGATGTTGGTCTCCCCTTTCAGGAACCACAACAACTCATGCAGGATGGAACGCATGTGCACTTTCTTTGTCGTCAGCATGGGAAAACCTTCCTGCAGATTAAAACGCATCTGGTAACCGAAAACACTGACCGTGCCGGTACCGGTACGGTCGGTTTTGGTAACACCATGTTCTAGGATGTGACGCATCAAATCGTGGTATTGCTTCATGGGTAAAGGGAGATGATTATTTGAACGACTAAAATAAAAAAGCCTTCCCTGCATAGGAAGGCTTTCGTGGTGAACTTATCAACACCGTGAATAAGTCGCCGGCGCGATACCAATTACTTCGTTTCTTCTGCCTTTTTTTCACCGGAAGAACAGCATTTTTTACCGTCTTTTCCTTCTTTAGAAGAGCAGCATTTCTTGTTTTTCTTTTTATCCTTGTCTTTGTCGCTGACAGAGCAACTTACCATCAATTCGTTGTTATTCGTCACCGCAGCAAAAGTGGTGGCAGAGAACGCCAAGGCGAAAGAGAACAAGATACCTAGTGCAATATTTTTCATAGTTTTGAGGATTTGGTTTTGTCTAGTAACGTTCAATCTATCAAAATAGTTTGATAGATGCTTTAAAATTGCGTTTATAGGTTCAATTAAAGCCGAAAATACTTAATTTAGCGGGGAAAGTGACGATAGATGTGGAAGAGTAAGAGGAGATAGCGTTTATCTGAAGGTTCCTAATTGTTTTGATTTTACTTATA
>DATHPB010000101.1:0-7505 GCA_035484295.1 Cytophagaceae bacterium | reverse complement strand
AATACGCTTAACATCCTGTGGAATTGCGGGAGTAGCACTTAATCAGCTTTTTTTTTATAAAGGACTAAGTATCTCTGCTCCTATCAATGCTTCTTTAATTATGGCGACGATCCCAATCTTCGTTCTGATTTTTTCTGCCGTATTGCTGCATAGTTTTCCCACTTGGAAGCAATCTTTAGGAGTTATGATCAGTGCTTCCGGTGCTTATTATCTGATTATTTATTCAGGTGGAGGATTGAAAACAAACTATTTGAACGGAGATGTATTGATTTTATTTAACTGCTTCAGCTATGCCATATACATGGTCATAGTAAAACCTTTACTCGAAAAATTTCATCCTCTTTTCATTACAAAATGGATGTTTGCAGTTGGAGCTATTGTTGTATTGCCGTTTACTTATAACAATGTGTGGCAAACAGATTGGATTGCAATCAGTAAAGACGGTTGGCTGGCTTATTCCTACATTATTCTCTTTGCAACTTTATTCAATTATTATTTCACCAATGCTACAATGAAGTGGCTGAGTCCTGTCACCATAGGAGCCTATGGTTATCTTCAACCGTTCTTCGCTACTTTATTTGCTGTTATTCTGAGAACAGATGCTATTTCAACAGAAAAAATAATTGCAGGTGGTGTGATTTTCTCCGGGATACTATTAACAAGTCAGTTATTCAATAAAAATAATGACCCTTTATCCATTGCGAGTGATTCAAAAAAAGCGACTGATAAGTCTTCAAAATAAAAAGAGGTGTTCGAAAGACACCTCTTTTTATTTTATCAATTGATATTCTTAATTAAATATGAATCACTTCACCATACGCCGCTGCCGCTGCTTCCATGATCGCTTCTGACATCGTAGGATGCGGATGAACAGACTTGATGATCTCGTGTCCAGTTGTTTCCAATTTACGGGCAACAACTACTTCCGCAATCATTTCCGTTACGTTAGAACCAATCATGTGAGCACCTAACCACTCACCATATTTCGCATCGAAGATTACTTTTACAAATCCTTCTTTTGCTCCGGCAGCACTGGCTTTACCTGAAGCGGTAAAAGGGAACTTACCAATCTTAACTTCTATACCTTTTTCTTTGGCTTGTTTTTCCGTCATGCCCACAGAAGCGATTTCCGGTGTGCAATACGTACAACCCGGGATGTTTCCATAGTTTAACGGTTCTACATGAAGTCCGGCGATTTTTTCTACGCAAATAATTCCTTCGGCCGACGCCACGTGTGCCAAAGCAGGTCCTTTTACGATATCACCGATGGCATAAATACCAGGAATGTTTGTTTTGTAGTAGTCGTCTGTCAATACTCTTCCTTTATCCGTAGCTACTCCTACCTCTTCCAAACCGATGCCTTCAATATTTGTAGCCACGCCCACTGCGGAAAGCACTATGTCTGCTTCGATGATTTCCTGGCCGGAAGCTGTCTTGACATTGACTTTACATTTATTTCCAGAAGTATCTACCGATTCTACAGAAGCGTTGGTCATGATGTTGATGCCCGCTTTCTTATATTCTTTTTCCAGTGTTTTAGAAACATCTTCGTCTTCCACCGGAACAATGTTTGGCAAAAATTCTACGATGGTAACTTTCGTGCCCATAGAATTATAGAAATAAGCGAACTCCACACCAATAGCTCCCGAACCAACGATAACCATGCTTTCAGGTTTTTTATCCAAAACCATTGCCTGACGGTAACTTATGATTTTCTTCTCATCAATTTTCAAGTTAGGCAACTCGCGTGCTCTCGCACCTGTTGCCAAGATGATATGATCAGCCATATAAACAGTTTTCGTACCTTTGTCGTCGGTCACTTCCACCTGCTTATTACCTTTGATTTTACCAAAGCCGGGGATGTGTTCTACTTTATTTTTTTTGAATAAAAACTGAATCCCCTTGCTCATTCCATTTGCTACATCACGGCTACGTTTAACAACTGCACCGAAATCAGCTTCTGCTCCATTGACTTTAATACCGTAGTCGCCGGCGTGTTTGATGTATTCAAAAACCTGTGCGCTCTTCAACAATGCTTTCGTAGGAATACATCCCCAGTTCAAACAAATTCCACCTAACTCGGCTTTTTCTACTACTGCAACTTTTTTTCCCAATTGAGCCGCTCTGATGGCAGCAACATAGCCACCAGGGCCTCCTCCTATAACAAGAACATCGTATTTCACAGACATTTCAATTTTGGTTTGATCCAGACAAATTTAATTCATTTCAGATGAGAAAAAAATGATTCTTTATCTAAGTAGCATGAACCTTCATTTGATAATAGATTTAAACTTTCTATTATTGTACTTTATAAGCATTTACATTTTATTAAGTATTTCTTTCTATGGGATTATTAACCGGCAAAATAGCTTTGATCACAGGAGCCTCTAAGGGAATCGGCAGATCCATCGCTATTCAATATGCCAAACAAGGTGCGCAGGTAGCATTCACCTACTTAAGCAGTGTAGAAAAAGGACAAGCGCTTGAAAAAGAATTGAGCGACTTGGGAGTTAAAGCCAAAGGTTATCGTTCTGATGCTTCCGTTTTTGCAGAAGCTGAAAATCTGGTAAACAGTGTTTTAGCTGATTTTGGAGGACTTGATATTGTAGTGAACAATGCGGGAATCACCAAAGACGGTTTGTTAATGAGAATGACGGAAGAACAGTGGGATCAAGTCATCACTGTAAACCTGAAGTCTTGTTTCAACCTGACCAAAGCAGCCATTAAACCAATGATGAAAGCTAAAACCGGCTCTATCATCAACATCACTTCTGTTGTCGGTATCAGTGGCAACGCGGGACAAGCCAATTATGCAGCTTCTAAATCCGGTATGATTGGTTTTACTAAATCAGTAGCATTGGAGCTGGGTTCACGCAACATCCGTTGTAATGCTGTTGCTCCGGGATTCATTGAAACAGAAATGACAGGAGAACTGGACCCTAAAGTAGTGGAAGGATGGTTGCAAGGCATTCCTTTGAAGCGTGCCGGCGCAGCTGATGATGTGGCTGATGCGGTAGTATTCCTGGGATCGGACATGTCGCGTTACATCAGTGGTCAGGTGCTGCAGGTAGACGGTGGCATGCTCACCTAGTATCATTCGATCTTATTCCTTATATTTATAGAAGACCGGGCCCTCAAGCCCGGTTTTTACTTAGCATGGAAAACGCCGCTTTTTATTTTCAACATCCCTGGCTGGTTGCACTGGCTTTCGGCGCTGGACTACTTTATGCCGGATTGCTTTATTGGCCCAAACAAGAATGGTCTGCTGTTTATAAATATGGTTTAGCTGCTGTTCGTTTTACTGTTATTTTTATCATTGTCTTATTGCTTGCAGGTCCCATCAGCCGTTATTTTGAGCGCAACACTGAAAAGCCTCAAATGATCATTGCACTGGACCAATCTTATTCCATCAAAGCATTCAACGACTCTTCTTCACTGAATACTACCTACCAGCAACTTCAAACGCTTCAAGATGCATTGGGAAAAAAAGGGATCACTGTCAAGGTTGTTGATTTGAATGGTACAGAGAGCAAGCTTGTCCAACCTCGTCAATGGACAAAGCAAACGTCCATCAGTCAGCTCATGGCCAATGTAAAGGACCTGGAAGAAAACAAAAACTTCAAAGGTTTGATCCTGGCTACAGATGGCATTTATAACAAAGGTATCAATCCCCTGTATCAAGCATTCAATACACCCGTCTATACCATTGGTCTAGGCGATACCACCGTACAAAGAGATGTTAAAATCAAAAACATACTCTACAACAAGATCTCTTACAAAGGCAATGAATTTCCCATACACGTCGATGTCGCCAGCCAAGGAACAAGAGGAGAAGCAGCTACTGTATTTTTGAAAAACAAAGGTCAGGTGCTCTCCTCTCAAAAAATCACCTTGCGGGACAAAGGATTACAACGTGTTTCTTTCCAAACTTCAGCAAAAGAAAAAGGCCTGTTGCATCTTACCGTTGAAGTAAGTGTCGTTACTGGAGAAAAAAATACAGCCAATAATAAAGCACATGCATATATAGAAGTCATAGACAACAAACAGAAAATACTCATTTGTGCAGCAGCTCCTCATCCTGACATCAAAGCGATACGCACTGCATTGGATAAAAAAGAAAACGTTGAAACATCTCTTTGTATTCCAGGTATCTCGCCTTTGGCAAAAGCATCCTACGACCTGATCATCTTTCATCAACTGCCGCACATGAATAACCTGGCGCAAAATGAATTCCACGAGCTGATGAAAACAAGCGCCCCGAAATTATTCATTGTGGGCAATCTCACCAACCTTCCGCTATTTAACCAAGCGAATAATCTAATTACCATCATTCAACGTTCTGGTCAAAAAGATTTGGCTGCCGCAGTTGTTAACCCCAATTTTACAAAATTCAGTCTACCTGCCGATCAAAAGGAGCGTTGGAATGAAACACCACCTTTGCAAGTACCTTTTGGTGATTACAAAATCAAATCGGAGGCAGATATCATTCTGTATCAAAAAATTGGAAAGGTAAATACAAACAATCCTCTCTTGCTTGCTTCTTCCGATCGCAAGACTGCTGTATTTTGCGGTGAGGGTTTGTGGTGGTGGAGATTAAATGAAGCCGCAAAATTTGGTGAAGCAGACGCATTTGACAAACTCGTTCATGACCTGGTACAATTCATGTCTTCTAAAGAAGATAAACGCAAATTCAAGGTGTATCCGCTCAGCAACGAATTCATCGCAGGAGACAATGCAGTATTTCAAGCAGAATTATACAACGACATTTACGAACCGGTGTACGATGTTCCTTTTCAAATCAAACTGACCGACGAAAACAAAGACCACTTTGACTATTCTTTTGTCCATACAAAAAGCAACCAAGGATACAACATCGCCGGATTAAAACCAGGTGTTTACCAATTCACCGCAACAGGAGAATTGAATGGTAAAAAGGAACATTATAGCGGAGAATTTTTAATGATTGAAGAACTCAGTGAATTGATGGAAAGTACTGCCAATCATAACTTGCTTCGCGAACTCTCTGCACAGACCAAAGGTAAGTTTTACAAGCCGGCACAACTGAATCAATTAACGGCTGACTTAACCGTTCAGGATTATCCGGATGTCCTGCATGCCAGTGAAAGTCTTGTGCATTGGATACAACTCACCTGGATTTTATGGCTATTGATTATTTTGGCTTCAATAGAGTGGACCTTGAGAAAGTACAAGGGAATTTATTAATCATTTTTTATTGATGGATTATAATTCCGAAAACGACCAGGACAACAATAAATCATTACATGATGCAGAACCTCCATTTTTCTACATGGAAGAAGGACTCTGCGTTTTCACAGAAACTTATCATTTACAAAGAGGATATTGTTGCGGTAACAGCTGCAGACATTGTCCCTGGAAGGAAGATAAAAAAGAAAGTTTATGAAAGGTAAAAGGTATTATTCTCTGATACAAAGAATAATACCTTAAAAGACTCTTTAAAGAAATTATCTTTTAAAGGCCAGTACACTCACGCAACACTCCGGTTTATCTACAAATGAAAACCTCAGGTAATAGATTCCCGTTGCCTTGCACAGATATGCGATGGCTGGAAATATTTTACCGCTAGCTTTGTCCTGATTAGTTGCTATCTCTTTTCTTTTGGAATCATACAACGTTACGATAATGTTTTGTCCACCACCACCGTTGCACATGACAAGCATGTAATTGGTGTCTTTACTCAATACATAAGAGTATTCCAATTGATCGCCTACCTGCGACATCTGATAGGTTTTAAGGAAAGTGTATCCGGCATTGATCTTTGCAACACATTCATCGGTTTTACATTGTGCATATCCTTTGTAAGTAATCAAGTGCACAGCCATTAGTACCAATAATCTATATAAGTTTTTCATACACGTCGTCAATATAAAGTTAAACATACTAGGCCGTCAATTTTGATCTGAGTTCCTCTATGATCTTAATGATTTCATCGATCTGCTGATCTGTCACATTGATCTTGCTTTCGCTTTCATCTACTATAGTTAATATACCGTCTACTTCTTTCATCGTAGGTTCTTTGTAGACCGTTACAATTTCAATCTTGTCGTACACGTTTTTCAGTTTTTGTAATTCCGTGTATAAATAATTGATATTTGGTTGCTGTTTATAATTATCCAACAAGAGCATCAATTGACTCAATACGATCTTTTGTTCTCCTATTCTATCCTTGATCTCTACCTTTTTTCCTTTTTTGTATACTTCACAGGAAATATGTAAAGCTTCCAACCATCCGCCGGTCAGCATCAGCACGCATTGATCCGATCTCTTTTGCTGATACAAAAAGTTATTGATATTTTCGAAATTGCTCGTTGTGATGTACAATAGAGAATCTATGTTATCGCTGTTGCTTGCCAATCTTTTGATGGTATTAAAGTCATAAAACTGCCCTACATTCAATTCGTCTGCCAGTGTTTTAATGGACGACAAATAAGAAAGTGCGTCGGTACTTTTATCGTATATATTAATATAACCCAGATCTGCACCATATATACCAAGGTTCAATGCTTTCTTGAAATTAGAATTGTATTTGGAGTAGTTGTTTTCCGGATTCAAAATCTTGCTGTCGTATGCATTTCCAGATTCTTTAATGAGCATAGAAATCTCCAAAGGAGATGGAATAGATTTTATGATTTCTCCGATAGCCTGATCAGAAATCTTGCTGTACTTTTCAGTAGAAGAATCCAGCGAACTGGCCAACATGTTTTCATCGGATGTCTTGTTTTCAGAACTGCATCCTGCAAATAAAGCACAAGCCACTAGCAGTAACATGACCCATACATATCTATTTTTTATACCTTTCATAGTTTTATTATTTAGTTAGTTTTAAAGCAATAGAAGAAATTTTAAAATCCATGATTTTCCTGAACACATCCAGGTAAAGGATAATGAACATGACTATTGTCAATGCCCACACAAAGCAGATGTTAAATAGAAACGTGTCAAAATATTGACCGGCAATTTGTTTATTGGGAGAAAAGAAATGTGTCCTATAAGACCAGTCACCAGAAAGTTTATCCGGGTTGAAATAAACAGGATCTGTTTTAGGCACAATGGCAGAAGCAGTAATCACGTATTTTTTTGCTGCTGTTTTATTCCTTAGCAAATCTTCCAACGACTCGTTGTAATAACCGTCTCTCATCGAAGCAAACAGCTGCGCCTGGTTATTCATTTCCATTTTAAAGAGTAACTGTTCTTTATGCTCAGATGCATTGTTATAAATCTCATGGTATTTGTCTTCCAGCTTTTTCACCATGCTGTCTAAAACGGTCAAGTTTTTAGCTGAAAGCTTGCCTTCAAACAGATGCTGTAAGGATTCTGTCCCTTGAATGTCCAACAGTTTTTTTCTTGTTGTCAATTCATTTCTGATTAAGAGAAGATCAGACTCCAATTCTTCTTTTGGAGTTGAAGCTTCCCTGATCCGCCCGATCTTATCACGCAGCACAGGCAATACATATACCATATTGTAG
>DATHPB010000100.1:0-4791 GCA_035484295.1 Cytophagaceae bacterium | reverse complement strand
TCTGTATATAGCCTCTGCCTGTATTGTAACCGCCTTCGTCCCAACCGGTGGAAGGTAACATCAAGTAAGGTGGTATGCCGTCTGGTGTGAACCAATTGTAACTCCAAATCGCCAGTACGTTGTTAGATTTTTTTGAGAATTTAAAATACTTGCGCATATCGATTAGTAACGATTGCCAATTGTTGTCGCTACCCAAAAATGTAAAGTTGGGTCGGTATTCTATGTTGACATAAGCACCTCGTGCCGCATTGATTTGGTTCAGACGTGAGTCATATAACAAGCGCAAAGCCATACCCGAAGCCAGTTCTTTCTTATCCAGTCCGTACGCCTTAAACCCTGTCGGTTCATTGGGAGTCAACCCCAGTTCGTTGATGTTCGTGTAGTAATCGAGGTAATAGCCTGCGCCTGCGTAAAAGTTTTTAAAGACAGCACGCAATAAACATTGGTGAAATTTAAAGTAAGAAAAATCAATGGTATAGTTGGCACTTTTATCCATCGTATCTAAAATTTGAAAGTTGGGTGAAGGATACTTCATGTAGCGCCATTCGGAAACAAAATTGTATTTGTTTCCTTTCGACCAATAATTGATCAGCAATGGAAAGATGATTTGTTGTTTTTGTGTATAGGTAATACTGCTCGCGATGTTGGAGATTTTTTGATGCAAAGCATCGCTGCTATAAAACGCCAGGTTAGCGCTGATCACACCGGCAAAACCGTTGACCAGTGTATAGCCAAAGCCGGGTGCTGCAGAAATGTGTGGTTTGTCTAGTTTTTGTTCCGGTGTATAGTGACGGGCCTGCACGTTTTTATTTTCCAACAGCAGTGCAATATCAATGAGGTCAATGGAATTGTGCGGATGTTTTTTAACATCTACCGAGTCACGAATGTAACGTTCATTTTTTTGAAAATCCGTCGTATCCTGTGCCTCGCTGAAAAAAGGGATACACACAGTGTATATACACACCATACTAAAAACACTCCAGAAGTATCGGATCAACATTGAAATTCAGTTAGAGCTTGTACGAGGCGCTCCCCTAAAATTAACATTTATTTGAATGGAATAACATGCATTGGTTTCAGGATCTGAAAAAAAATGATAAATGCTTCAATAAAAGAATGAGTAAATTATGTCCGATGAAATCCATTCAACACCGATCGCATGTGTAAATACTTAAAATGTCTATTCGTAGTGAGTCTTTGCATTATTACCCTTTGTTACAGACAATAAGAAGACAGCAATGTAGACCAACTCCATTGATGTAATCAATGGGTTAAAAATCGAGCTTGTTTTGCTTTAAATGATATCAAGGATGTTAAAAATAGTACAATGAATATTCTCTCTGTGGGTACATCGTTTTTAAGAATAAAGGATTGCTTTGAAAGAAACAGTAAGCTGATTTTACGGGATTTTTATACCTTGCTTCAGCATTTAGCCTAATCGCCGTTCATTACTGACCACTAAAAGATGTCATTCTTTTTCCTCCGTGCATTAACACCACTTCTCTCCGATCGGTTGAAAAACTCCGTGGTGGACGATATCTATAAACAAACCAAACAAAGCGTTATTTTTTCCTTTAGTAAAAGTGACGGCACTACTTTTTTTCTTGAAACCTTTTTTTCCAATGAAGAATGCTTGTTGAATTTTCCGGAAGAACAATCCCGTTCGCGTAAGGCGATTTCCATACTCAAGGAAGTAAGAGCGATGAACGTATTGTCGGTAGAGCAAGCGGAAAACGAAAGGACGTTTGTGATTCATCTCGAGCAAGGGTGGAGCCTTGTGTTCAAATGGTTTGGCAGGCAGAGTAACATCTTGTTATGGAACAAAGGTGAAGTCGTATGGATGCTCAGAAATAAATTGCAAAACGACTTGTTGTACAATGCTTCTGTTTGGCACCAACCGAGGCAATGGTCGGAAGAAGAATTCATAGGGAAGGAAGACGACTTGTACCAGTTTATTCCGCAACTGGGAAAAGAAGTTATTACGGAATGGATAAAGTATTCACATTGGTCTGAGCTAACACATCACGAGGACAAATGGCTCAAGGTACAGGCGCTATTGATCTATTTGAAAGATCCGACCTTTTATATTTTGCAGCAAAATAAAAGAGCGCGACTCAGCCTGTTTTATTTCAAAGAAGAAGGTTCTCAAGTTATTGCACAGGAGAAAAATCCATTGAAAGCGGCAAGTCTCTATTTCCAGGCATTTTACCGTTACAATAGAGTGGAAGCGATGCGGGAAAAACTGGCGCACTACTTCAACAGCAGGATAATGGGTTTGTCGAGACAAAGTACACAATTGGCTAAACGTATCGAAGAGTTTGATGAATCCTTACCTCCGCAGCAACTGGCAGACTTGATCATGGCAAACCTACACTTGTTTGTAAAAGATAAAGAAATGGAAGTGTTTAATTTTTATACGGGTGAAACGCTTTTGGTAAAAATCAAACAAGGAATGAGCGCAGCCGATTATGCGGGTGTATTGTATAAGAAATCAAAAAACAGACAAGCAGAAAAACAAAACATGGCTGACCGTTTGCAACAAATGAAAACGTTGCACGGTCAGTTTGAGTTAGAGCTGGAGGCCTTGCCGCTGGCAGATACGAGGACGTTACTGGCCTGGAGTGAAAAATATTTACCGGTTTCTGCGGAAAGTAAGAAAAGTAAAGAAAAAGAAACACCGCCCGAGTTCAAAGAATACGAGTGTCAAGGGTTTCAAATATTGATAGGAAGAAATGCAAGAAACAACGATGAACTGACATTGCATTTTGCACACAAAGAAGATTTGTGGTTACATGCCAAGGACGTATCGGGTTCTCATGTCATCGTCAAACATAAGGCCAATGGTACGTTTCCTAAACCGGTCGTAGAAAGAGCTGCACAACTGGCTGCTTTTTATTCCAAACGAAAAACAGACAGTCTTTGTCCTGTGATGTATACACTTAAGAAATATGTCCGAAAGGTAAAAGGTACAGCACCTGGCATGGTAAGGGTAGGGAAGGAGAGTGTGATATTGGTTGAACCGAAAGACTAATCAATAGGATAAAAAATCCTCTTTGTTTTAATCGAACGGGTTCCTTTTCTTTTATGCCACTGACTAGTTTTGGTCTTGCCGAACACTGTCTTAGTGATGGTATTTTTCTCCTTTCAAAATCGTAAAACTCCTGTACAACTGTTCTATAAAAATAAGCCGTACCATTTGGTGATTGAAGGTCATGGGAGACAAGGCTATTTTTTCTTTGCTTGCCTGGTAAACAGGATCAGAGAATCCATAAGCACCGCCCATCGCAAATACCAATTGCTGTATACCACTGTTCATACGCTTTTGCATCCACTGGGAAAATTCTACCGAGGAAAAACTTTTGCCCTGTTCGTCCAGTAAAACCAAATAATCGGAAGGAGTCAGCTTGTTTAAAAAACGTTTTCCTTCTTCTTGTTTCAATTGGTCTGGAGTAGGTTTGTTGATGTTTTTGACGTTTGGGAAATAAGAAGTTTCGAAAGCCGTGTAATGCGTCAGGCGTTTTTCATATACGGCATAAGCTTCTTTCAGCCATTGATCGTCTGTTGGTCCTATCGTCCACAATTGTATTTTCATAGATTAGAGCATAAGCTGGAGCCCGTCATAAGCGATCTCTATGAAATCCGGTAATTCTTTAGAAACCTTGCTGTGTAAGCCCATGCGATGGCCTAGGTGTATAAGGTAAGCTTTTTCCGGTTTCAGTTTGGTCAGTAAATCAATGGCCTGTTCGAGATTGAAATGCGAGATGTGCTTGTCTTTGTGTAAAGCATTCAACACGATCACTTTTGATCCTTTTATTTTTTCCTGCTCTTCCTCGGAAATAAAATTGGCATCGGTAATGTAAGTGAAATCCCCAATGCGAAATCCGAGTATAGGCAATTTATAATGCATCACTTCTACCGGAGTAATCAATATGTCACCAATGGTGAAGGGAAGTGTAGAGATCTCATGTAAATCCAGTGATGGAATACCAGGGTATCTGTTTTCACTGAAGACGTATGAAAACTCCTGTCTTAAGGCTTTCAGTACATTGCTGTCGCCGTATACCAGCATGTCCCGTTGTTGCAAGTGGTTAAAGGCTCTCACATCGTCTAGCCCTGCCGTGTGGTCTTTGTGTGAATGAGTGAATACCACCGCATCGAGTTTATTCACACGCTCACGCAGCATTTGTTGCCTAAAATCGGGACCGGTATCAATGACAAAAGAGGTATTGTGGTGTTCGATCAATACGGAAGTACGCAAGCGTTTGTCGCGGTAGTCGAGCGACTGGCATACTTCACAGGTGCATGCGATGACAGGAATACCCTGCGAAGTACCGGTGCCGAGAAAGGTTACTTTCACGCTTCTTCGGCTTCAGGTGGAGTAGGTTTCGGAGAGATAACGACAGGAGCTGTAATATCCTGGTAGAATTTTTTATTCTTGTCACTCATCTTCGAATCATCCAATGTAACTTGTTTCAGTATTTCAATGAGTGAGTTTACTTTTCCTTCCAGCGGGAAATATTTATTGATGATGGCAATCTTTGTTTCTTTCAAAAGACAATAACCCGAATTGAAATTGCCTTTTTCATAACGCAGGATGTAATCGGACTCTGCAAAAATGTCTTCCAGCTTATTCAGGAAATTTTGTGTGTATTTTACTTCCATTAGGCGATGTATTTCTTTACAAGCTCCACCAGTCGGTCGAAGTCCAGCGGCTTAGGTAGGAAATCATTGAAGCCTGCATCGCTGAAATCGCTTTCTGAGTAATTACGTGCGTTACCTGTAATAGCAATG
>DATHPB010000099.1:0-2034 GCA_035484295.1 Cytophagaceae bacterium | reverse complement strand
GCCGATTTTCTCAATTGCCTCCTTGCTGGATCCGGCACTTTCACATAAGTACCCTTCTGCACTCAGGTATGTAATCACCGATTTCCTAAGTTCCTTTTCGTCTTCAATGACCAATATTTTCATACGGATAATTTAAGTATAAATTCACAAAAAAAGGCCGCATAAAGCGACCTTTTTTTAAACCATTACAACTTACAAAGCACATTAATCGACATTATCATGCAGGAATTTATTATTCCCTAATATTTCATTATCCTCGTTCAATTGAAACCTGGAGATGTTTCTTTCAGAAGAATGCGGGTAATCAGACAACGTAGTATTGTTCCTCTTATAAGCAGGGACTTCCAACATCTGCTTGAATTCTTCCGGAGTCATACCGGAAGAGTTTGCACTCAATGATTTCAATTTATCTTTTCTCTCGTTTAAACGATCAAACTTTTTCTGCATATCGTCTTCGAACTCATCAACAACACGGTTCGTAGTATGAGCTATAGGAACGACTTTTTCAACTTGTTCTGTTGTATCGTTCTCCAAATCGTGTATGATGTATTCCTGCTTTTGTTCACGCTTCGGTTCTTCTTTTGGTTCGACACTAAAGATGATTTTCGAACGTTCTTCCTGCTTTGGTTTTTCAGGTTCGCTACTGAATAAAGTAGGATTAGGATTCATTGGTTTCGTTTTGTAAATGATCGGTTCTTCTTTCTTGATCACTTTATCTGTTTCCAAATCAATTACCTTCCTTTGTTCCATTTCCTGCTGGATAGAATTCGCTTCGTAACCCGTGGCGATAACAGTCACTACCAACTCTTCACCAAGCGAAGTGTCTTCACCGTAACCCCAAATCATGAATGCATCGCTGGCCACTTCTTCCTGGATGTAGTCTGTGATCTCAGACAACTCATCCATCGTCATGTTCGCTTGAGGACCATAAGTAACGGAGAATAATATCTTACCGGCACCTTTTACATTTGTATTGTTCAATAATGGTGAATGCAACGCCAGCTCAGCCGCTTGTCTTGCTCTGTTCTCTCCGCTTGCTTTTCCAGAGCCCATTACCGCAGCACCGGAATCTTTCATGACAGTTCTTACATCTTCAAAGTCAATGTTCATTGTAGCATTGATCGTAATGATTTCTGCAATGCTTTTTGCGGCTGTCAACAAAATGTCGTCGGCTTTGCCAAATGCTTCTTTCAACGAGAGATTCCCGTATACTTCCCTTAATTTATCGTTAACAATTACCAGCACAGTATCACAGTACTGCCTCATTTCAGCGATACCTTGTTCGGCTTGCATGTTTTTTCTTTTTCCTTCAAAAGAGAAAGGAGCTGTCACAATACCTACGGTAAGAATATCCATCTCACGTGCAATCTTAGCAATGACCGGTGCTGCACCCGTTCCAGTACCACCACCCATGCCGGCTGTGATGAATAACATCTTGGTATTGTCGCTCAGGTATTCCCTGATCTCTTCTTTACTTTCCATGGCAGAATGTTTTCCGATTTCCGGATTTGCTCCTGCACCCAGACTTCTATTTCCTAGTTGAAGCCTGTTTGGAATGGGACTGCTTTTCAATGCCTGAAGATCCGTGTTGGAAACGACGAATTCCACATCTTTTATACCCATGCTGTACATGTGGTTGACCGCATTGCTACCGCCACCGCCAACACCAATAACCTTGATGATGGACTTATGATGGTCCGGTATTTCAAATTGATAGTTGTTTGATAACATATTTGTAGTTGTTTGGTTTCCGCTTAATTAACTTTTAAAATCTGTGTCGTTGTAATCATCAAGCATAAAGCCTTTGATGCGCTCACTGATTTTCTTAGTGAAATCAGATACTTTCAACGAAGGTTGATGCGAAGCTTTTTTACTTTCGGTAGTTTTACCACTTGTCACTTCACTGTATTTGTTTTCTCTCTCATCGATCGACCAGAAGCCCGCCAATACTAAGCCTATCGCAGTGGAGTACATCGGACTTTTCACTTCTTCGATTTTCGATTTGCCCAGGTGTTCATTTGGATAACCGATTCT
>DATHPB010000098.1:0-4069 GCA_035484295.1 Cytophagaceae bacterium | reverse complement strand
GATACGGTGGTACCAGGATGGATGGGAACAGATAAAGTCAACATTCGATTCAGTGCCAATAAGGGAGTGGCTCCACAAGAATTGAAACAAGCAGCCTCCGGTGGTGAATTCTCCCGTTTGATGCTGGCTGTAAAGGTGATCTTAGCAGAAAAGAGTTATTTGCCTACGCTTATCTTTGATGAGATAGATACAGGGGTTTCGGGTGAGATTGCTTTGCGTATGGGACAGATGATGCGTTCTATTGCTCAGGGACATCAGGTCATGACCATTACACACCTACCGCAAGTTGCTTCGTTAGGTAATCGGCATTTTTATGTGTACAAAGATAATCAGGGAAGTAAAACAGCCACTAAAATGAAGATGCTGGATCAAGAAGAGAGGATACAGGAAATCGCACAGATGATTGCAGGAAAGACTCCTTCTGACATTGCAGTACGTTCGGCAAGGGAATTATTGGGAGTTAAATAAACAGATTGAGACGAAACTTGGTTATATTTGTTTTGTCGTTTTTGTAAATAAACTATATACATGGCTTACAACTTACTGAAAGGGAAAAGAGGAATTATATTTGGAGCATTGGATGAAAATTCAATCGCATGGAAGGTAGCGGAAAAAGCATTTGAGGAAGGGGCGAAATTCACCTTGACCAACGCACCCATTGCTATGCGAATGGGAGAAATCAATAAGCTGGCTGAAAAATGTAAAGCTGCCGTTATCCCTGCAGATGCAACATCTATTGAAGACCTTGAAAACTTATTCGATAAATCCGTGGAAGTTTTAGGAGGCAAGATTGATTTCATTCTCCATTCTATTGGGATGAGTCCTAATGTGAGAAAAGGGAGGTCCTATGGAGATTTGAATTATGAATGGTTTTTAAAATCGTTGGATGTTTCCGGATTGTCTTTTCATAAAGTCATGCAAGTGGCGGAAAAGAAAAAAGCATTGAATGATTATGCGTCTGTTCTTGCATTGACTTATATCGCTTCGCAACGTACGTTTCCTGACTATTCAGATATGGCTGAAGCCAAGTCTGTTTTGGAATCTATTGCAAGAAGCTATGGATACAGATTGGGACGTTTACAAAAAGTAAGGGTCAATACAGTTTCTCAGTCGCCTACCATGACCACGGCTGGTAAGGGTATAGCAGGCTTTAATGCGTTCTATGATTTCGCAGACAAGATGTCTCCATTGGGCAATGCCTCTGCAGATGATTGTGCCGCATACTGTATTACACTATTCTCTGATTTTACCCGCCATGTCACGATGCAAAACCTGTTTCATGACGGAGGATTTAGTTCTACAGGTATGACAGAAGAGGTCATGGACATATTTTCTAAAAGATAATTTGTAAATAAAGAAATCAAGAGTCCCGTCCCGATCCCGATCATTTCGGACGAGACGGGACTTTGATTTTACAAGATAAACGTATCTCTATGAAAAGAACAACCGTTGTTTATTTTGTTTGGTTACTGTTTGCTGGATCAACCATAACGAATGCTCAGAAAGCAAAAGACATCAGAAGAGAAGTGGCGGATGAAGTAGAAGAAGGAGATGGTGCAACGGTTCGTCGGTTGATTCCCGTGAAAGGAATCAAGAATTATGATCCCTATGTTTTGTTTGATGATTTTTCCATTACACCTCCTTCTGGATTTCCAGATCATTTTCATAGTGGATTTGAGGTAGTGACTTATGTCGTTCAAGGACAATTGCAGCATAAGGACAGCCGGGGAAATCAGATCGTATTGGGGGCTGGAGACATACAGTGTTTCTCTACAGGTTCAGGTGTTGTGCATTCTGAAATGCCTTTGGGAACAGAACAAGTAAGGGGATTTCAAATCTGGATCAATCTTCCAAAAGAATTTAAAAACATGGCACCAGGTTACCAATCGGTGAAAGCTTCCAATGTGCCGACAACGAAAGTAAACGATGAGGTAACGATTAAAACTATTGTGGCGCAAGGAGCAACAGTTCGTTTGAAAGCAGAAGTTTTAATAGAAGAGATACGTATCAGGTCTGGCGGTTTATACAAAGTAACTTTACCTAAAGGATACAACGGTTTTGTGTATGTTTCATCGGGCAGTTCGACTATTGAAGGTTATGTGCAAGCAAAAGGAACAGCTGTTTTTTTCACTTCGCAGGATTTAGAGATCAGAGCGGATCAAGAGACTGTCTTGTTATTGGTATCAGGCTTGCCGCTGGGAGAGCCTATTCACAGAAAAGGATCGATTGTTAAATAATGCAACATTTACCTGCTGTCGATTTAGAAGCATACCGCTATCATTTGCCTAAAGAGCGAATAGCGTTATATCCAGTTTCTCCAAGAGATCATTCTAAGCTTTTGGTGTATAAGAAAGAGGGTATAAGAGAAGATGTTTTTCAATCGTTGCCTCATCATGTGCCGCCTGGTGCATTGATGGTTTTTAACCAAACCAAAGTTATACGTGCACGATTGTTGTTTCATACCTCAACTGGTGCACAGGTAGAGATATTCTGCTTGGAACCGACCAATGGCGAAGAACAAGTCAGCGCTTTGTCTGCACAAGAAAGTGTACATTGGAAATGTTTTGTAGGCAATGCAAAAAAATGGAAACAAGAAGTATTGGTTCAATCGTTAGGTGCAGATCAAAAGATTGAACTTTCTGCACGCTTGATGGAGAAAAAGGAAGATTATTATGTTGTACAATTTTTCTGGACACCGTCTTCACTGTCCTGGGCTGATATTCTAGATGTATCAGGTAAGATGCCTCTTCCTCCTTATATCAAGCGTGATGCTTTATCTGAGGAGGAAGAAAGCTATCAAACCGTATATGCAAGAATAAAAGGTTCTGTGGCTGCCCCTACTGCAGGTTTGCACTTTACAAACCGGGTATTGGATGAACTCCGTTCGCAAGATGTTCAGTTGTTATATACTACTTTGCACGTAGGAGCAGGGACCTTTAAACCGATTAAGAGCAATTCTATTCAGGCGCACGACATGCACGAAGAAGAGTTGATCATCGAACAATCGTTCATCGAACAATTGTTGCTTCACGCTGGAAAGCCTCTGGTGGCGGTAGGTACAACATCAGTACGATGCATCGAAAGTTTATATTGGATCGCAGCAAGAATAAAAGCAGGAGCTCATACTGTGAACGAGTTGAATGTGAAGCAGTGGGATCCTTATAATTTATCCACATCGTTGACACCTTTCGAAGCGCTGGAAGTTTTGCTGTCCTGGTTACGGGAGCATCAACTGAACAGTATCAGTATCAAGACCTCTATTCTGATTGTCCCCGGATACCGTTTTAAGTATATCAATATGTTAGTTACGAACTTCCACCAACCGGAGAGTACCCTGATGCTATTGGTCGCTGCTTTTGTAGGTAAGAATTGGGGAAAAATCTACCAATATGCACTTGAAAATGACTTCCGTTTTTTAAGTTATGGAGACTCTTCTTTGCTCAGCAGAGATTGTGAATAAGATATAACTTTATCCACAATTCATGTGGATAAACGCCTTTATAACTTCATTAGTAACAATTTGGTAATAGAAGCTAATAGATTAAGAATGCTTTTTAGGAGGTAAAAACCCAAATTTGCAAGGGAAAAAACATTTATTTTTCATATCGTTTATTACATCAAAAAAACTTATGATTTAATGTGAATAGAGTAGAGTTTTATTGTATTATTTAAACAAATAATTGTACTTAATAAACTTTTTTTAATGTCTTGACATTCTAAAATCTTAGTATGTGGGTATATAGAAAAGTCAAGTATGGAATCGCATTTTTTTGTTATTTTTTTTTGTTCATCTTTGTCACCCCCCAGAAATACAGGGCGTACTTTTTAATACCATTGGAAATAATTATGATTGAAGTAAGGGATTGTAAGTCAGTTTGGTCTAATTGTTTAACATACATTAAAGAACAGGTTGGAGATCAGAGTTATCGTACTTGGTTTGAACCAATTGAACCTTTAATGCTGAATAACAGTGTGTTGACAATACAAGTGCCAAGTCAATTCTTTTATGAGTGGTTGGAAGAACATTATGTGAATGTATTACGGAATGCGATTGATATTGAATTAGGCT
>DATHPB010000097.1:0-3176 GCA_035484295.1 Cytophagaceae bacterium | reverse complement strand
CCAACGTCCGCTATAACTCAAGGCAAGCGTTAAAACCAAGCCAGTATTAGCAGCTGTCTCAGTCATTCCTTCTTGAAGACTAAGCTGGCAATGTTCAGGCAATGACTCAACATCACCGATCACATTAAGACGCACATTATTCTTTTTTAATGTAGGTATTTCGCCTTGGATAGTAGCCACTAACAGCTCCATTAGAGCGGTTACTTCTTCTTTAGGTCTTGACCAGTTTTCAGTAGAAAAAGCATAGAGAGTAAGGTATTGTACGCCTAATTCCGCACATGACTCAGTCGAGTCTCTAACACTTGTGATGGCATTCTGATGACCAACTATTCTTATAGAATCTCTTTTTTTTGCCCAACGACCATTGCCATCCATAATGATTGCAATATGGACCGGTATTTTATTTTTATCAATCAATGATTTAAGGTCAGTCATTAGTACCCCCGATTTTTGGGATTACAAAGCTAAGAAAACACAAGCAAGCATGCTAATCGGGGCAGTTTATTTTGTAGAACGTATAGCTCAGAGAAACACCTAAATAATAGAACCAGTCTGTTGTCAGTGGGTTCGAAAGGTATTTGGTATTGCTTGGACTACCGGTAGGATAAGAACTCACTCCATCTAAATAATCAGTAAATGTCTTATTAGCCAAAAATTCTGCATTGAAATTGAGTCTGGATTTAATCCTGTATTTTATACCCAAACCAAAAGGAATTGCAAATTGAAAAGCATAGCGATCATCTACCTTATCGGTCGTCGTAAGTTTCTGATGTTCAAAATTAAAGAAAGAAATTCCGGCAGTAAAATACGGTGTAAAACGATGCCCTCTTCTTCCTGTATATTTGTAGTCATAAAAATTATACTCGAATGTACCTGCCAATTGATTAATGGTCGCACTAAATTCTGCTTGACGTGTTTTAGCTATAGGATCATTATCTTTATTCGAATCTTTACCTGCAAGATACCCAAACATCACACTGGCTCTCAGACTTACTACAGGGCTCGCATTGAATCTGTAATAACCCATAATACCAGGTCTTGACATTGCAACATTAGGTACAGGAGCAAGATCCCCTGAATAATTTAATACCCCTACGCCCAATCCTATTTCATGCTTTTGTCCTTTGGCAGACGTAAGTCCCCAAAAAACAAAAAAAATAGGAAAGGCCAGTTTTCCTATTTTTCTTCTCATAACGCTTCCATAACGTTACTATGTTTATGAATATTATATACTATCTGAATTTCGGACAAATAACTTTTGCCGGTATAATGTACGTAAGGTGGAATCCGGTAATAATATATAAGTCTTTTCTACCTTTTCTATCACCTCTTTGTTCACCTGATCTTCCGTAAGTTTGAATGGCTGGTTTCCCCAAGTCATCAGCCCAAAGGCCTGTACCACCGTATATTTCTGCAGCTTTTTGAGCCAATGTGGGGTTATTTACATAGCCTTCATAACTTCTGTCTGACATAGCCACCGCAAGAGGTCCTTTCGCTGCCAACAATTTTGCTTTGTCATAATAGTTTCCACCAACATCATCCAGATAATCTGTAGTAGTGAATCTCCATCCGATTTCAAATGCCAAGTCCAAATGCTTAGCCAATTTGTATCTGAAACCAACACCTATAGGCAATGCAACTTGGTTTAAGGAATATTTTTTGGGTCCTCCATCAAGGCCTTCACCTTCTGTAGACAGTGGTCTTAAAGCAACCCAACTACCATCAGGTGCCTGAGCTTTAGGATTGTGATGGAAATAGGCTATACCCACAAACACGTATGGTGTATAATCAACTCTTTTGGGATACTTACCTCTGTTTTCAAATAGGTCAATTACTACATCGGCTTTTACTTCTATGATGTCATTTCTAAAACTTAAGTTACGGAACTTTCTATTTACGTTCTTAGCGGCATAGTTTGAGTTGTCTGCATCACTACCGGCAATACGTCCCCAAGATATAGTTCCTCTGAAAGAAACTCTAGGTGCATATCTATATAATCCTGTTACACCAAAATTATAACGAGTGAACTTTAGACCAGGACTCACAAAGCTAGGTCCGGGATCTAAATCACCAACATAGTTCATGGCATTCAAACATCCTCCAATACTAAAGTAGCGGTTCTGAGGATTGAATTTTTGTCCGTATGAATCATACGAGAAGGCCATTAGTAAGCCTCCTACAAGTAATGCTATTGAGTAGTATCTCTTCATTTTAGTCTCTAAAAAATTCAACACTATAATGGAATCAGACAAATATACATTTCTTTACAATAAAATCCAATTAAGGTTAAAACTTTAATTTCTAGAATCTAACCCCCAGTTTAATTTATCTCTTAATGTTTTTAGAAAATCATACTCAGGTAGTTCAATGAATTTTACTACAAAGTCTTCCTTTCTAACGATAAACTTCGTGTTGGGGCTAACCAATCTCGACCTCGCATCCAGAGAAACTAAAAAATCTTTTGCTCTTCCTTCAATCTCAAATGATAATGTACAATCGTCCGGAACTAGCATAGGTCGTACATTAAGATTATGTGGACTCACTGGAGTGATAATAAAATTGTGAGTATCAGGCATCACCAAAGGTCCTCCGCAGCTCAGTGAATAGGCTGTTGAACCTGTAGGTGTAGAGATAACCAAACCATCAGCCCAATAAGAATTTAAGAAGTTACCATTAAGGTATGTGTGAACAACAACCATAGAAGTTGAGTCCCTTTTCATAAAGGTGCACTCATTAAGTCCGAAATTAATTCCGGAAAACAATGTATCATCTACCCCTTCCAGACGAACAAGACTCCGGTCTTTTACTTTGTAATTGCCAGAGATCAAATCGTCTATAGCTTTTTCTATTTCCTCTCTTCGTGTATAGGCAAGGAAACCTAATCTACCCATATTGATTCCAAGTACAGGAGTTTCTTGAGGACCGACAAAAGTAACAGACTCAAGAAGGGACCCATCTCCTCCGAGAGAGATCATAACATCTGACTTTGGAAAATCGACATGGTCTTTATAAACCATATCAATAGCAAGATTGGACAGTCCTGTTTCGGAAATGAATTCTTTAAATGTATGAGAGACTGCAATCCTGAAGCCCGCAGCTTTTAGCTTTTTCCATATCAAATCCACAAAAGGGAAATTGTCTGTACTAAATGGCCTTCCATGAACTGCGGCTAGCAT
>DATHPB010000096.1:0-3854 GCA_035484295.1 Cytophagaceae bacterium | reverse complement strand
TTCTCCGTGTTCCACTTCGTAACGTACAGAACCGTCAGTGTTTGTGCCATTTTTAATGTAACGTTGACCTACATAAGCAATAGGAAGTAAAATATCATTGTCCGAACGTATTTTCTCGTGCGCATCAGAAATCAAATCTTCCAACATTTCACCATATTCTTCAAGGAAATCATCTTCCAGATCGTGTAACTCTTCTTCTATCTCGTCGTAATTCTTATTGTCGTATGTCAGCGTACTCAGTATGGTTTTCTTTTCCACTAATTCTAACAGATCGGCATTAAGAGCTTTGTTCATACGTAATAAAATTTTACAGTGGCTGATAGGTTATATTTTCTTAAAATTAAAAAACATAATTGTTATTTTACAGCAAAATATAGCATAATTGTACAGCAAGTTATAGACATCACCCTAAAATTAAGCACATACATGGTCAATACAGCTCATCTTTCCAAAATAGACAAGACTATCCTAGAAAAAATCAAGCAATGGACAGGTCCTGAAATAGACGATATTACTCGCCAGACCTTGCTGTCTATGATAGAAACCGGAAAAGAAGATGAGCTCATCGATTCTTTTTATAAAGACTTGGAGTTTGGAACAGGAGGGTTAAGAGGTATCATGGGTATAGGTACCAACCGGATCAACAGATACACCATCGCCATGGCCACACAGGGTTTGAGCAACTACTTGCGCAAACATTATAAAAATGAACCGATCAAGGTGGCCATTGCACACGACAGCCGTAACAACAGCGGTTTGTTTGCTCAGGTAACCGCAGAAGTTTTTGCGGCCAACGGCATCAAGGTTTATTTTTTCAAAGCACTCAGACCGACCCCTGAATTGTCCTTTGCCATCCGCACCTTGGGATGCAAAAGCGGTGTGGTCATCACCGCTTCACACAACCCAAAGGAATACAACGGATACAAAGCGTATTGGGAGGATGGTGCACAAGTCATCGCACCTCACGATAAAAACATCATAGAAGAAGTACAACAAATCAAGAGTCTTTCTGACATTCAATTCAAACACGACGCTTCGATGATTGAAGAGATCGGTGAAGACATCGACGAACTCTACATGAAGTCGTTGAAAAACTTATCGGTCAGTCCTGAAGCCATTGCCAGGCAACACGATTTAAAAATCGTGTACACGCCCATTCACGGCACCGGTGTTGTATTGGTAGAACCTATCTTGAAACGTTACGGATTCACGAACATCACGGTAGTAAAAGAACAGGCGGAACCAGCCGGTAACGGGAATTTCCCTACTGTTATCTATCCCAATCCGGAAGAAGCAGAAGCCTTGAAGCTAGCTGTACAAAAAGCCAATGAGATCGGTGCAGACCTTGTGATGGCTACCGATCCGGATGCAGACCGCGTAGGCATTGCCATCCGTAACGACAAAGGCGAACTGCAATTGCTGAATGGAAATCAAACAGGCAGTTTGCTGATTCATTACTTGCTCAAGGCATGGAAGGAAAAGGGGCAGTTCCGAGGAAATGAATTTGTGGTCAAGACCATCGTAACGACAGATCTCATTCCCAAAATTGCCGCTCATTACGGTGTTAAATCTTATGAAACATTGACCGGTTTCAAATACATCGCCGCACTCATCAAGCAATTGGAAGGCAAGGAAAAATTCATCGGAGGTGGAGAAGAAAGTTACGGTTACCTGATCGGCGATAAAGTACGGGATAAAGATGCCGTAGCGTCCTGCGCCATGATTGCAGAGATGGCAGCTTATGCCAAGGATAATGGCAGCAGTCTGTACGACGTGCTGATAGACACTTATGTACAATTTGGTTTTTACAAAGAGAACCTGATCTCACTCACTAAAAAAGGAAAAAGCGGGGCAGAAGAAATTCAGCTTATGATGAAGGAATTGCGTGAAAAACCGCCTGTCACTCTTGCCGGATCAAAAGTAATCCGGGTAAAAGATTATAACGTTGGATCGTGGATCAATCCTCAGGATGGAGAAAAAGGAAGCCTAGACTTCCCAAAAGAAAATGTCTTGCAGTTCTTAACAGAAGACGGCAGCCTCATTTCCGCTCGCCCTTCCGGAACAGAACCTAAGATTAAATTCTATTTCAGTGTGAATGAACCGCTTAAAGATAAATCTCAATTCGAAATAGTTTCTAAGCAACTTGATCAGAAAATAGATCGTTTAGTAACAGAACTGAACATCAAATGATACAGCCATGAACACTCCACAAGCCCCTACTGTAAAAACGATGAATATTGTTTGGATGGCCATGATTGGCGGGCTTGTGTCCTTTGGCTTGGTCACTTATTTTGCCCTTTTACCCAAACAATCTACCCTTAGAAATGTTGACCCGCTCGTCTTCTATATTCTTGCGGTAGTACTTGCCTTAGGAGGGATGATGGGTTCTACCATTCTCTATAAAATACAGGTCAGGGCTGCAAGCCAGGTCAATAGTCCAAGTAAAGAACGACTCATGTCCTTTTACATGTCTGCATTTCTTCTTAAAATGGCTCTTTTAGAAGGTCCGGGCATATTTTCTATTGTTGCGGGATTATTGACTCATCAGTCACTTTTCTTGTCCATCACTGCCGGCCTTCTCTTGCTTATGATCATAGCCAAGCCCACTGAACTTCAATTCAGGGAAGACTTTCTCAACGGCAGGAGCAGGTAATTTTTCCACTTTATAAAAAAAACACCCGTTGCATCCTGTTTCCGCGTGTAAATTCACTATTTTTGTGGCTCATTTTCACACAGTAGCACGCATAGAATAGGGAGAAAAATGGATAACAAATATTTTATCATCGATTTCGACAGTACGTTTACACAAGTTGAAGCCTTAGACGTTTTGGGAGAAATTTCTTTAAACGGAAATCCTGACAAAGCCAAATTACTACAAGAAATTGTAGACCTCACCAACCAAGGAATGGCTGGCACCGCTTCGTTTTCTGACAACCTGCGCAAACGATTGGACATCCTGAAAGCTCATAAAAATCATATCGATCCGTTGATTGAAAAACTCAAGACAAAAGTTTCTAAATCTGCCGTTCGCAACAAATCATTTTTCAAAGATTACGCCAACCAAATTCACATCGTATCCAGCGGTTTCAAGGAGTTCATTGCTCCTGTTGTGATGGAGTACGGCATCAAAGAAGAAAACATTCACGCCAACCAATTCAAGTACGACGATAAAGGCAACATCATCGGCTTTGATCCGAGCATTGCATTGAGTGAAGACAAAGGCAAAATCAAGCTGATGAAACAACTGAACCTGAAAGGCGATGTGTATGTCATCGGTGACGGTTATACGGACTATGAAATCAGAGAAGCGGGTTTGGCCAGCAAGTTTTATGCGTTCACGGAAAACGTTTCACGCCCTTCCGTGATTGCAAAAGCAGACCACATCACACCTTCTTTCGATGAGTTCTTGTACGAAAACAATCTTCCGATGGCATTAAGTTATCCAAAGAGCAGGATCAACGTGCTCTTGCTGGAAAACATCCATCCCGAAGCTGTAAGGTTATTTAAAGAAGAAGGATACAGCGTAGAGACATTTGCCGGTGGCATGGATGAAGACGAGCTGTGTGAGAAAATAAAGAACGTTTCTATTTTGGGTATACGTTCCAAAACACAAGTGACCGCTAAAGTATTGGAGTCTGCACATAAGTTGATTTCCATCGGGGCCTTTTGCATCGGTACCAATCAAATCGATTTGAATACGGCCTTGCAAAAAGGGATCACGGTATTCAATGCACCGTTCAGCAACACACGCAGTGTGGTGGAGTTGGCTATCGGTGAAATCATCTTGTTGTACCGTCGCACCTTGGAGAAAAGCATGCAAATGCACCAAGGCAAATGGGATAAATCTGCTGCCA
>DATHPB010000095.1:0-13336 GCA_035484295.1 Cytophagaceae bacterium | reverse complement strand
CCCTTTCGATATATTTTCTGCCGGTTTTTACTTGCTTACCCGGTGCGAAGAGTATAATAGTAAATCTAAAGACGAACACGGTCGTTTTTTATCTTTTGCGTCGATGGCATTCCAGCATTCTTTTTTAGATCAACCAGTCATCAATCTTTGGGCATTGGATTTGAGAAAAAAACTGCAAGATAAATATCCTTTGTTGCCTTGTAAGACTTTTTCGTTTCGGTCGGTGGTTACGATTGACGTAGACCAGGCCTTTGCTATCAGAGCACGAGGTTGGGTAAGAACATTGGGGCGATTGGGAAAACAATTGTTGTCGTTGCAGTTGAATAAAATAATGGAGACCGCTTCAGTGTTGTTGTTGAATCGGAAAGATCCATTCGATACGTTTGATTATATACTTACCCAGCAACAGAAATACGATCACGAGCTCTTTTTCTTTATACACCTGGGTGATTATGATACTTTCGATAAAAGCATTGCGTGGAATCATTTCCTGATGAAGAAACTTATGCAAAAGCTGTCCGCTTCTGCTTTGATGGGTATCCATCCTTCTTATCGGTCCAATGACGATCTCAAAACGTTAGAAGAAGAATGTGAAAGATACGGTCTGTTGTTTCATACAAAACCTAAGAGAAGCAGGCAACATTATTTAAAGATGCAACTTCCTGAAACCTACGAAAACCTTATGAATATGGGTATCTCAGAAGATTATACGATGGGCTATGCAGAACAGACTGGTTTCAGGGCAGGCACTTGTACTCCTTTTTACTTTTACAACCTGGAAAAAGAATGTGAGACACCTCTAAAAGTATATCCTTTTGTTGTGATGGATAGAACACTGAAAGATGGCTTGAAGTTGAACGTTGCACGTAGCATTGAAGAAATAAAGGAGATCAGGAACAAAGTAAAATCAGTAGAAGGTACTTTTATTTTACTGTTTCACAATGAGACACTTTCAGAGAACAGCGAATGGATCGGATGGCGAGAAGTATACGAAAGCATTTTACAACAATAAATGGTACAGGAATTACATTCAAGTCACATCGACAAGCGCAAATGGGATGATGCTGTAATGAAAAACAAGGATTACAGGATCTATTCTTTGTCCTGGTTTTTAGATGCGGCTACGCATGGTGATTGGAAAGCTTTGATTGTCGGTGATTATGAATCCGTGATGCCGTTTGTAATGAAAATAAAATTTGGCATTCGTTATTGCTATATGCCTTATCTTGTCCAGCGTTACTCCATCACAGGTACAGCAGATCAGTCGGACTATTTTCTGAGTGAATTGAAACGACGTTATCCATTTGGACAAATTGCCGTTACCGGAGAGCTAAATGCAAAGCGGTTCAATGGATCGTTGAGAAATAATTTTGAGTTGGCATTAAATCCAAACTATCGTTTGTTGTATGCTTCTTATTCTAATAATCATAAGATGAACATAAAGCGTTATGAGAAAAAAAACATAGCACTTACAAGCTCTGCTCAGTTGGAACCTTTGCTTAAGATCTTCTCGGAAGAGAAGGCAAACGTGTTTAAAACAGCAGAGCTGGAAAAAATTTTAAACAATATCAGAAGCATCCATGAGGCGTCTGAACGGAATGGAATGGCGAAGGTTTACCAGGTTTCTGTGGACGGTGAACTCATAGGTGGGGCCTTTTTTGTAGAGACAAGAGATCGGATTTATTATTTGCTGGGAACTTCTAAAAAAGGCAACAAGGACTATCAGGGAGCCTTGTATGGTTTGTTGGACCGTGTGATACATGAATACTCAGAACGAGACATGGTATTGGATTTTGAAGGAAGCCAGATAGAGTCTATCGGTTATTTTTTCAAAGGATTCGGTGCCATCAACCGTCCTTACTCTTATATTAAGTGGAATAACTTACCTTTTTTTATAAAATGGATCAAGAAGTGAAAGATAAAAGAAGGTTAAGAATAACTATGGTGGTCACAAGTGACTTGGCCACTGATCAGAGGGTGCAGCGTCATGCGACTCTTCTGGCAGCGGAGGGTCATGAGGTGACATTGGTCGGGCGCATGAAGAAAAACAGCCTGATGTTTTCTCCTCATGTGTACTATGCTGTAAGACTAAAACTAGGAGTGGAAAAAGGCAAGCTGTTTTATGTATTGTATAACATCAGGTTATTTTGGTTTTTACTATTTTCAAAATCGGATGTCATTTGGGCAAATGATTTAGATACATTGCTTCCTGCATATTTGATTTCCATATTGAAATCTAAATTACTGATTTATGATACTCATGAATATTTTACAGGTGTGCCTGAATTGCAGAAAAGAACATTAAGTAAAGATGTGTGGAGAAAATTGGAACGTTGGTTGCTCCCCAAGATCAAGTACGGCATGACAGTGAGCAATAGCGTAGCCCGGCAATACTATGAAGATTATAACGTTTCGTTGAAAGTAATCAGAAATATCCCGTCGTTATTGACTGCGGATCAAAAAGAGGAACTACCCTTGTTACCCGACCAACCTTTCATTCTATACCAGGGAGCACTTAATCTTGATCGAGGTCTGGAAGAGCTCATATGTGCCATGCAGGAATTGAAAAGTTACAGTTTGGTGATTGCAGGAAAAGGTGATGTAGAAGAAGAATTAAAGTTTCTTGTCACTCGATTGAATTTGCAACGGCAAGTTTGGTTTTTGGGAATGGTGCAGCCGGCTGTACTCAGACAAATCACGAAACTTGCATTGGTAGGGGTGAGTATAGAAAAACCTACCAATCCCAATTATGAAATGTGTTTGCCCAATAAACTGTTTGATTACATCCAAGCGGGCATACCGATTGTGGCTTATCCTCATCAAGAGATTAAGATGATAGTGGACACTTATCAATGTGGTACTTATATTCAAACACATGATCCCGTTACTTTAGCCAAGGAGCTGGATTTGATTTTAAGTAATACCGCTCAATTATCATCATGGAGAGAAGCCAGTAGAAAAGCGGCTGTTGTACTCAATTGGGAAAAAGAAAGCGTAGTTTTTACTGATTGGTTTAATCAGGTGATAGAAGAAAATAAGAATAGACTTTAACTACGATTGGGTAGAACGTTATAGCTTGGTGATTTTTCTCGTTACCGTCTTTTGTTCACCTATTTTTAAGACAACGACGTATGTTCCTTTTTGAGGAAGTTCAAGAATTGTAGACGTGATATTTGGATCAATGTATTGCCGATTCACCAATTGACCTTCCAGAGTATAGACATACAATTCTTGTTCTTGTTCGGTGAATGGAGAAACAAGGGTTACCGTACCTGATGTAGGATTGGGAAAGAAGTGTACATCGGGTTCCGTTGTCGCATTTTTGGAGTCGGTAACCAACAACTCACAACCTGTGTTGGGATTGGCTTGGTAAGGACCGAAGACGTTATCTTGGTAGCATCGTAGACCAAGTATGATATTGTTATCAGACAGCCCGTAATCTTGAGGAAACATATAAAAGATACCACCTAGTGTCTCAATTATCGTTGTGTCTCCAAATCCCAATAAAGGATTATCTGTAGTGGTTTTCAACTGTCGTAGTGTTTTCCCATTGATGGTAATAGTTGAAGTGTCTGTCACGGTTATTCTAGCTTCTATATGCGAGCCGTAATAATCACTGGTGTCAGATCTTACAGTTCATGAATCACCTACCAGTGCATTGAAATTATACAAAACAAGAAATGTACTGTCGCTGGCAAGTCTGTATACAATACCACCGTCTGTATATACGTAACTATATCCAATAAAATTACTATTGCCAGAGCTGTAGAATCTCGTTGATTTTATTTTTTTACAAATAATACCTTTGAGAATGGTATCCTTTACGGATTCGACTTTTATATATCCTTGGCTGGGGCCGAAAAAACTTTCAATGTTGTTATAATGCCAAATAGCTCCTACAGGAGCGAAGTCTTGTCCTGAAACGTCTTGAAAGAATAGAAAACTTAATAAGACGATGATATATTTTGAAGTAAAAGTCATGAGCGATTTAAACTATCTTTTAAAGATACTTATCAATAATAGAGAAACAATGATAGACTAAAAAAAGTCTAGGGTAATAATGCAGTTTTTTAGTTCTTTTTCTTTTTTTGGAGTAGAAAAACTATGGTCATAATCAGCGTTGTATTCTTCTCCTTATTTTGTCTTCTATGCGTATCGTTATTTTGAGAACTTTACCCAAAATAAAAATTTAGACACTTATATTTTTAATGATTAATTTCATGTAGGTTAATTCAGGTTTTAAACTAATAATGACTGATTAAACTAAGCATGCTTAGAATGGATTGCTTTGACAACACATCGGTATTAGCAAAGAAAATCATATAAAAGCATTATATTTAAAGCTCAGTCTGGCTTTGAAAATTTTAAATTGTAGTTAAATAGAGTTTATGAGAAAAATACCCATGGTGGATTTGATCGGACAGTTTTCTCCTATAGAGGAGGAAATCATGAAGCGGATCAGATCTGTCATCGACTCATCCTCTTTCATTCAAGGAACGGAAGTAAAAACGTTTGAAAAAGACCTCGCTGCCGTCTTAAAAGCAAACCATTGCATTTCCTGTGCAAACGGAACAGACGCTTTGCAGCTTAGCTTAATGGCGCTGGATTTGAAGCCTGGAGATGAAATCATCGTGCCGGCATTTACATACATTGCGCCTGTGGAGGCTATCGCTATCTTACAACTTAAGCCTGTTTTTGTAGATGTTGATCCAGATACCTTCAATATGGCAACGGATCAAATCGAAGCAGTAATTACATCCAGCACCAAGGCTATTCTTGTTGTTCATTTGTACGGGCAATGCGCAAACATGGAAAAGCTTCTGGCTGTGGCTCGCAAACATAAGCTCTTCGTCATTGAAGACAATGCTCAGTCGATATGTGCCGATTATCTATTTGAAGACGGAACCGCAGCAAAAGCTGGATGTGTGGGTGATATTGGCACGACATCTTTTTTCCCTTCTAAAAATCTAGGAGGATATGGAGACGGTGGTGCATTAATGACCAATGATACAAAGCTGGCGGAAGCAGTTCGTTCCATTGCCAATCACGGACAACAGGAAAAATATCGACATGATAGAATCGGAATGAACTCTCGATTGGATACCTTGCAAGCGGCTATCCTCAATGTAAAATTGCAGCACCTTGACCGGTATATAAAAACAAGACAACAAGCAGCAACATGGTATGATGAAAGGTTGCGATCGATAAAGGCTATAACGATTCCCATTCGTTCTTCTTTTTCCACTCATGTTTTTCATCAGTATACCATCAAGACAGAAAGGAGAAATGAATTGCAACAGCATTTGCAGGTATGCGGTATTGCATCCATGATTTATTATCCTATACCTGCGCATCTTCAGACTGCTTATGCCTATTTGAATTATAAAAAAGGAGACTTTCCTGTTGCAGAAGAGTTGTGCGATCAAGTGCTTTCTTTGCCTATTCATTCAGAAAGTACAAAGGATGACATCATCTATATTTGCGAAACGATAAGCCAGTTTTTTCAACATGCATAAAACCATTTTCATACACAGCAGCGCAGTTGTTGACGATCCTTGCGTCATTGGTGAAGGTACGAAGGTTTGGCATTTCTCTCACCTGATGTCCGGTTGTACGATAGGCAGGGAATGTAATATCGGTCAAAATGTAGTCGTTTCTCCGGGTGTTGTATTGGGTAATAGGGTGAAGGTGCAGAATAACGTTTCCATTTATACCGGTGTCATTTGTGAAGACGACGTATTTCTGGGCCCTTCTGCAGTTTTTACCAACGTGATCAATCCTAGAAGTGCCATCGCGAGAAAAGACGAATACAAGCAAACGCTTGTAAAGAAAGGAGCAACTATAGGTGCGAATGCCACTATTGTTTGTGGTATTACCATTGGTGAATATGCCTTTATAGGAGCGGGATCAGTTGTGACGAAAGATGTTCCTGCGTATGCATTGGTTTATGGAAATCCGTCTATTCAAAAAGGATGGATGAGTGAATACGGACACAAATTGATTTTCAATGAAAATGGAGAAGCTTATTGCCAGGAGAGTGGAGATAAATACAAGATTGAAAAAAATATAGTTCGAAGAATTAATGAATAACAAAATTAATTTCGCTGTTGTAGGTTGCGGGCATATAGGCAAAAGGCATGCGGCCATTATTCAAAGTAATCCTTATTGTCACCTTACGGCTTTGTGTGATGTAAAACCTTTTGACCAGCTTGGATTAGCAGCATACCATGATGTTCCTTTTTTTTCTTCTATTGAAAAATTATTGGTAGCGGATATACTTGTAGATGTCGTATGCATTTGTACACCTAACGGATGGCATGCCAGTCAGGCTATACAGGTTTTACAAAGCAGAAAACATGTTGTATGTGAAAAACCTATGGCACTTACGAAAACAGATTGTGACCGTGTCATTCATACTGCACACGAGGTTTTCAAACAAGTGTTTTGTGTCATGCAAAATCGTTATTCCCCTCCTTCTGTTTGGCTGAAAGATATTTTGACCAAACACCTGTTGGGGAATATTTATATGGTTCAGATCAATTGTTTTTGGAACAGAGATCGACGCTATTACGAGCAAGAAGGCTGGAAAGGAAAAAAAGAATGGGATGGAGGAACACTTTTTACACAGTTCTCTCATTTTATAGACATGATGTACTGGCTATTTGGCGACATCGACAACATAAAAGCGGTATTTAAAGACTTTAATCATCAAGATCTTACAGAATTTGAAGATTCCGGTATCGTGACGTTTGATTTTGTCAACGGAGGAATTGGATCTATCAATTATTCCACGTCGGTATACGATAAAAACCTGGAGAGTTCCATTACGATCATTGGAGAAAATGGCAGTGTGAAAGTGGGAGGTCAATACATGAATACTGTAGAGTACTGTCACATCAAAGATTATACCTTACCGATGCTGGATGCTTCCAATCCTCCTAACGATTATGGAACTTATCAAGGATCTGCGGCCAATCACCATTATATTTTTGAGAATGTGGTAGAAACGTTAAACGGTGACGGCACGGCTACTACCAATGCTTTAGAGGGATCGAAAGTGGTGGAGATCATCGAACGAATTTACAACAGCGGTAAATGAAGTTTGATATGTCTGAAAAAACAATCTCCTTAGAGATTATTTTTTGAACAGAGTGTGGAATACATTCTTTTGTACCAATCTTTTCGCATGGTTGGCCTCTCAATCAGGACAAAAAATATGGCACAACATACCATTACAAATAAAAGAGTGATGCACAAGCGTAAGATATAATCAGTACTAACGCTGGTTGTAAGTAAACTATCCGTGTGAAAACGATTCACAAAAAAAGCAGTGATGGGATGATGCAAGATATAGAGGCTGTAACACATGCCTCCTATAATGGTGATCCATTTCAATTGCAAAAATTTGTACCAGATCTTGGACGCAAAAGAAGCAAGAATAAATCCAGCCAACACAAACGGCAAAAATAGATTTCCATAAGATAAATACCCCAGCCATATGATAGCCAGGAGTAGAACGCTGGTCACATCAAAGAAATAACTCTTTGCATGGATATTCTTGTAAGAAAGGTAAATGTCTGCGGCTAAAAATCCGGCAAGAAAGTAATGCAGGTAATTGATCAGGGATACGAATGGAAACGTAATACAATTATTGAAGAGCACTCCGGCTATGATCAATACAATGATCACCGTTCTTCTAAGTAGAGGTCCCCAAGCAAATAAGCGAGCGATAAAAGGAGCGAGGAGATAAAACTGAAGTTCAATTTCCAAAGACCAAAAAACAAAATTCAACGATGCATGACGATGGAAAATGATGTCGTGTACGTAAAAAAAAGAAGCGGCATAATGCGGAAAAATATGAGCGAGGCTACTTTTGTGCAGGACAAAAACATGCAGGATGAAAATGCCTGTCAATACGATGAGATAAGGCGGTTCTAATCGTGTAAGTCTTCTTAAGTAATAGTCTTTTATATTGGGTTGAACCGTTTGAGTGAAATAACTGGTAGCGAAAGGAAGAGCCAATATAAAACCACTGATAGCGAAAAAGAGTAAGACACAATAATTAGAGTTTCCGAACAGCTGTTTAATATGGTAGTCGCTATAAAAAGCAGTAGACATGATAGGACTGATTTTTTTATCGTAGGCGATGGTAAAATGATTGAGCAATACAGGAATGATAGCGAGGAACCTGAATCCATCGATCAGGGGAATATATCGTTGAGAATTGGTAATGCGTTGCAACAAAATCATCTTCAATAGGACTGCCATTAGCAACTTAATTTATTACTTTTGTTAAGTATATTGTCATGGTATAGGATTTAAATTACGAGATTATAACATGCCTTCTGTAAATAAATGCCTCATCGTGATCTCTGGTCCGACAGCTGTTGGAAAAACAGCATTGGCTATAGGTTTGGCAAAGGCATTGAAGACTGTAGTTGCTTCCGCCGATTCACGTCAGATTTTTAAGGAGATGGTCATTGGTACGGCAAAACCTACCACCGAGGAAATGCAAGGTGTGAAACATTACTTCATCGATCATGTTTCCATTCATGATCAACCGGTGTACGATGCGGCACAATATGAAAAAGAAGCGATCACCCTATTGGAAGAATTGTTTCAAACGAACGATGTAGTCATCATGGCTGGTGGTTCCGGTTTATATGTCAACGCGGTGCTCAACGGCTTGGACGATATACCGGAAGTACCTGATAAGATCCGCAGGCAATTGACAAACGAATTGCAAGAACAAGGCTTGCCTGTTTTATTGGAAGAATTAAAGGAGAAAGATCCTCTCTACTATGAAAAAGTGCACAAGGAAAATCCACGCCGTGTGCAACGTGCATTGGAAGTGATTCGTCATACAGGCAAACCATTTTCTGATTTTCATAGTGGACATGCCAAGCAACGTTTCTTTCGTGTGATCCATATTGGTTTGGAACGTGACAGAGAGGAGTTGTACGAACGCATCAATCGTCGAATGGACCTGATGCTTCAACAAGGACTGGAAGAAGAAGCCAAAACATTGTATCCTTTCCGGGAGCTGAATGCCTTGCAAACAGTAGGTTACAAGGAAGTGTTTGATTTCATGGAAGGGAGATACAACCGGGAAGAAATGATTGAAAAATTAAAACAACACTCACGTCAATATGCCAAGCGACAGATGACCTGGTTGAAAAAGGATGACAGTATAAAATGGTTTCATCCTTCGGAGCAGAACGAACTGATGGAATATGTTAAAGTCAGATTGAATGCGCTCTGATTACTTGATTATCAGTTTGGTTGCGAGGGATTCATTTTTTTTATTCAATAATTGAACGCTATAGAAACCTTGTTGAAGAGCTGATAAATCAAAGGTGGAAAGGGAAGATCCATTAACTGTTGTTGCTGCAAATACCTTATTGCCTGTCGTATTGTAGATCAGGATCTGACTGACTTGAAAATTATTTGTAGTTATAAATAAAGGATCACCTTGTTTTAAAGGATTAGGATATAAAACAGTGCTGCTGTTATCACTTTTAGAATAAGTAGATAAAACTAAAGCACTTCCCCAGGTTTCACTGCCTTTTTTAAAGTAAACCAATTGCTCATAATCTTGCCCCGGAGGACTTACAGAGGAAGTTCTTGAGACCATACCCAAACCATCCGCAAAAGAATAGTAATAGGAGGGATCAGAAAGAGTGTAATGCCAACAATTAGCATTATCCAAAGACATAGGTATTTCTGTTGAGGTAGATAAAAGCAGTCTGTTGTTGTATTGGTTTTGGTCTAAAAGATTATAGATAGAAAACTTCCAGAGCTCAGGATTAAAGTCATTGACTTTATTGGCTTGTTCAGGATAAGACATGGGTTGATTTAGAACATGTATTTCTGTCACCGTGTCGGTAGTATAGGTATCAGTTTCTTGATTCGTGTCGTAGTTTATGGTGTTCTTTTCTGTATACTGTTTTACTTGATAAGTTACGGTATCGGTATTATTGGAAAAAGATACATTTAGTATAGTATGTATGGATTTATTGAATATTCCAATACCATGAGGAGGATTGGAATTAGCTGCTTCGTAATGGAATTCGTCGCCGACTTCATACGTATAAATATTTCTCGCGCTAATTAGTTGTTTACCTAGCTGAGGATTGGTTAATCCAACCAAACTATATGTTGTAGTGTACGTTGTTGGACTAATGAAATAAGGGAAAGCTAAGAAATTCATCGTTGTGACCAAGCCGTGATTTTTGCTTAACTCAATGAAGAGCGTGTTGATATTACTGGTGACGTTGTTCCCATTGATATCTTTCAACTGAAAGGAAATTGTTTTTAAAGAATCATTAAGTCCTAAAAACGTTGCCCATTCTTTTTTACTCACGGTTGCTTCAATGTATTGTCCGTTATTGTATGTATAGCAAACCCATGAGTCATTGATTTCTTTTAATGGCTTCAGACAAATACTATCCATATTTAGATTGAAGAAAAAAGCACTACTGTCATTGAGAAGGCATTTAGGACCGGCCCATGTAGGAGCTTGGAAAGAAAGGCAATTGGATGGATCAGCGCTAGCTTCACTTTCCCATGTTTTGATAAAGTAATGTACTAGGCCTTTGGGATCAGATGCTGTGGAATCGACATGAAGAGCTTCTATGTAACTTCCGGATTCAAATAGAGAAGTATTATTGCTTACAATCGGATTGTAATTTTGCCCGTATGTATTCAGTGAACACAGTACAAAAAATAATATGAGAAGATGTAAGCGATCTAGCATAACAATAAAAATTAGCAGATGATTGAATATACAAATCGTGAAGCTAAAATAAAAGGGTCAGATACATCTGACCCTTTTATTTTTTGTATATGAGGCTATGAATTACTCCTGGTATTTTCTACCGTTCAAGACTTCGATGATGCGTTGCAATTCGTCTTTGATCGGTTTCTTTTTGGTAATGGTTTCCTGAAACGGTGTATACACCAGGTTGCGGTTGATGATACCAGCCATTACGTTGGTTTGTCCGTTCCAAAGTCCTTCTACTGCCGCCAGTCCCAAACGGCTTGCCAATACTCTGTCGGCAGCTGTTGGGGCACCTCCGCGTTGTACGTGACCAAGGATGGTTACTTTTACATCTAGGTTGGGGATTTTTTCTTTGACTTCATTGGCAATGTCTGAAGCACGACCTGCTTTTTCGCCTTCTGCTACAATGATGATATGCGAAGCCTTTGAATCGCTGGTACCGTATTTCAAACGGTTGATGATTTCATTGACGTCAGTTTCTTCTTCAGGAAGGATCGCCATCTCTGCACCTCCTGCAATGGCTGAGCGCACGGCAATGTATCCGGTGTCTCTTCCCATAACTTCGATAAAGAAGCAACGCTCGTGTGCGTCTGCCGTATCTCTGATTTTATCAATCGCTGCCAAACAGGTATTTACCGCTGTATCGTACCCGATTGTAAAATCAGTACCATACAGGTCATTGTCAATGGTTCCGGGAGCACCTACGCAAGGAATTTTGAATTCGTCGTAAAAAAGACCTGCTCCGGTAAATGTTCCGTTTCCACCAATCACCACCAATCCATCTATACCGTGCTTCTTGATATTTTCATATGCCTTGGCCCTTCCTTCTTTCGTCCTAAATTCATCGCTTCGGGCTGATTTTAGAATAGTCCCTCCTTTTTGTATGATGTTACTGACCGAACGGTCATCCATTTCGATAAAGTTATCGTTGATCATCCCGTCGTATCCACGCACAATCCCATACACTTCCATCCCGTAATAAAGTCCGGCACGCACTGCTCCTCTAATACAAGCGTTCATTCCAGGAGCATCTCCCCCTGACGTCAAAACCGCAATTCTTTTCATATTTTATCAGAATCATGTAAAAACAAGCTCCAATTTTACTAAAAAATACCACACTTTAAAACAATCCCGTCTTAAAAACACGGGCTATATAGCGGTAATATCGATCTTTTTGTTTGAGAAGCTTCATAATCAGGCAAACATGATTTTTTTTTATCAACTGTTCTCCAATTGGTATTCTCGATATAATGAAAGAACTTGCAGCTATTATACCAATGACATGCAAAAGCAAGGCGGGAGAAGGTTATCAGGAAAAGATCATCAGAAAGAACAACCGGTAGTATCCATTATTACGATTGTATACAACGGAGGGAAATTGCTGGAAGGAACCATTCAAAGTATCGTCAAGCAGGATTCGGCTCGCATAGAATACATTGTCATCGACGGTGGTTCAAAAGACGAAACGCTTGACTTGATCAGAAAATACGACGATCAAATTGATTATTGGATCAGTGAACCTGACAAAGGAATTTACGATGCAATGAACAAGGGATTGAAAGCAGCGACAGGAGAGTATGTCTGGTTTATGAATGCGGGAGATCAGGTACATGGGGAGCATGTGCTGGAGGCTATCTTTTCAAAAGATAAAGAGGCGGATGTATACTACGGAGAAACCAATTTGGTCAATGAAAATCGAAAGGTGTTGGGTACACGTTCTGAACGGTCTACTCGTCAATTACCTGATGCTTTGACTTATCATGACATGCTGTATGGAATGGTGGTGTGCCACCAGTCTTTCATTGCTCGCCGCTCACTGGTCGGTCCTTACGATACCAATTATCGCTGTAGTGCCGATATAGACTGGGTGATAGAGGTATTGAAGAAGTCAACAAAAATAGTCAACACACAATGTATCCTGAGTGATTACCTGGTAGGTGGTTTCTCCATACAGCAACAAAAGTTGGCCTGGAAAGAACGCTTTCAAATATACAATCACCATTTTGGAATCGTGAAAAACAGTTGGGCTACAATCTACATTGTTTTTCGCCAACTCATTCATCGTCTAAGAGGTAAAGGCAATTATTAACCGACGTTAAACACCAAGGCAATTGTCTGCTTTGTAAAACAAAGAGGTGACGGTAGTATGCGTGATCACCGGTGTCATGCCTTCAAAAACAAGATGTTTGAAACCTTGTTCTTGAAGAAAAAGGATTCCTTTTTGATAAGCCTCGCGTTCGCTGTTGTCAAGAATGATTACGCCACCTGGTTTTAGAGACTTAAAACATTCTTCTACGCAATGGTTGCGGTCGCGTCCGTCTACAATCACCACATCGTATTTTTTTTGTGTTGCTCCTATTGCCCTGCAGTATTTTCCGTTGTAGTCCAGAGGTACGTGATACAATTGTACGTTGGCCGGTTTTTTGGCATTGACATATTGATACCATTGGTAATGGTGCTCTACCGCATCGACGCTGTTCAATCGCTGTGCATACCAAAGTGTGGAGTTACCACTGCCGTACTCAAAGAGGTCTAGGGTTTTATTCAGCCGTTTAT
>DATHPB010000094.1:0-4115 GCA_035484295.1 Cytophagaceae bacterium | reverse complement strand
GTGTTTCGTCATAGAATAGATGATGGCCTCAATCGGTTTGAAAGCGTTCTCATCTACTTCCACATCCTTCATCATTTTACCCATCCCTGGAATCATCCCCATGAGATCTTTGATCGAACCCATTTTCTTGATTTGCTGAATCTGATTTAAGAAATCTTCAAAGTTAAATTGATTTTTTCTGAGCTTTTGATTGAGCTTCTTGGCTTCTTCCTCATTGTATACTTCCTGTGCTTTCTCAACTAACGAAAGCACGTCACCCATACCCAAAATCCTGCTGGCCATACGATCAGGATGGAACACATCCAGTGCATCCATTTTTTCGCCGGTACCTACAAATTTGATAGGTTTCTCCACTACCGAACGAATAGACAAAGCGGCTCCGCCTCGAGTATCACCGTCCAGCTTCGTGAGGACAACCCCATCGAAATTAAGTCTATCATTGAATGCCTTGGCTGTATTCACTGCATCCTGACCCGTCATGGAATCCACCACAAATAACGTTTCCGAAGGTTTCAATACTTCCTTGACCCTGGCAATCTCATTCATCATTTCCTCATCCACTGCCAAACGACCGGCAGTATCGACAATGACAATTTTCTTTCCGTTCTTCTTAGCATATTCCACTGCATTGGAAGCAATCTGAACGGCATTTTTATTTTCCGGTTCAGCGTATACATCCACTCCTATTTGCTCACCCAGTACTTTCAACTGGTCGATCGCTGCGGGACGGTAGATGTCGCAGGCAGCCAGCAAGACATGACGGTTTTGCTTCTTTAAATAATTAGCCAGTTTACCGGAGAAGGTTGTTTTACCTGAACCTTGCAAACCGGCAATCAATATGACAGCCGGATCTCCCTTGATCGTGATATCTGCTTTCTGACCACCCATCAATGCAGTCAGCTCCTCGTGTGTGATCTTCACCAGCAATTGTCCCGGAGAAACGGCAAGCAGTACTTCTCTTCCCAGGGCCGCATCCTTAATGGTATCGGTGACTTGCTTCGCTACTTTGTAATTGACATCGGCATCGATCAATGCTTTGCGAATCTCTTTAACAGTAGAAGCTACGTTGATCTCCGATATACTTCCTTGTCCTTTGAGGGTCTTGAAAGCTTTCTCTAATTTCGAACTTAAATTTTCAAACATATTGTCGTCTTGTTTGGCCGTACGGCTCTATGGCCGGATTGCAAATTTACAAAAAAAATCAACTCTTCTTTTTATCTCTCCAGGAAAGAAGCAAAGTAATACCCTTATAGGTGACGGCATTCATTTTCACGATATACAGGATTTGCCAAGAAAATGGTACCGTCTTTAATTTGGCTTGTATAAAAACCATTTTTTAATAAAGGCAACTATGTATTTGTCGAATGACAATTCCCATGCGTACAACTTATATAGATTTATCCAACACTTGATAACGAGGAGAAGCCTTTATTCTGTTCTTGATCCACTCCACATCTCTGAGATACAACGTATTTTCATCTCCGTGTTTTTCCAACGCTTGCAATTGCCTTGCAAACGGATCATAAGCATAGGGTTTAAACCCATGATCCACAAGTGTTTTATGAATAAAATGTTCTTCATAACTATACTTGGAAGCCAAACCATTCAATTCGATGATAATTCCTTTGAGCGATGGTTTCTTCAACGTTTCAACAGCTCCTTTGATGACTTGTGTTTCAAAACCTTCCACATCGACTTTGATGAGTGTAGGATTATCATTTTTCAAAATGTCATCCAAACTTTCGATTTGAATTTCATTGAACTCTCCTTCTCCGTCTTCGTCACGCTTGATATGGTTGATGGCTCCCAATCCTTTGGTAAACTTCACCGTTTCTTTTTTCTCTCCCACACCAAGATTTAACAAACGTACTTTATCGGTGAGGTGATTCAATGCAACATTATTCAATAAGTTTTTGAATGTATCCGGATCCGGCTCAAGTGCAATAGTCCTAGCCCGTTTTACTCCGGAAGCAAGCACCGTATATACACCTACATTTGCTCCAACATCTACAAACACATCTTCTTTATCGAGCAGGTGTACAACAAAAAACATGTCGTCAAATTCATACATCCCGGTGTAAACCTGCAGTTCAGCCGATGACATACCTTTCTTTACCAACAATTGCGTATCTCCTAAAAAAGGATAGACCACTCCTCCTTGATGCAACCTGATCAATAGTCCTCTTTTGAAAAAGCGAATCAGTGTTCTGATTTTGTTATCCTTTGTTAAAGGATGATTGGTAATGGCTTTGAGTGTATCTAGTTTCATAAATCTACAGAACAATTCATTAAGATTTTCCTTTGCTGCTTATATCGTACCAAGCATAACGAAAGGTAATATACAGTATTGAGAGGTATAAGTTTGAAAACGTTCTTTCCAAGCCAGCTTTTGTTGTTGTATAGAAAAGCGACCCATCAAGTAGTCACTCAGCACACATAGCGTGTTGACTATTCCTTTGTCAGTACGGCTCTAGGACCAGACTGTAAATTTACAAAAAATCCTTAGCTAACGCCGCTTGTTGGGAAGCAATGACAAAAAGATCTTCATGGATTGATCCAATAACTTGTTCATCTCGGAAGAAACATTCAGTTTGTATAAAACGGGGGTTAGCAGACCTGTACAAACAATTGATTTTAAGCCGATGTTGAGCAAAACATGCCATAAACCATGACCAGCAGGTGGCCAAAAGTAAAACGGCAGATAGGCCAATAAACCGACAACGACCACTTGCAGCACCTGCCACGAAAATGGGAACATTTTCAGCTTAATGTGCAGAAAAGAAATTTTCAATAGGTTATAGCCTAAAATAGCCAGACAGGTACCAATGGCAGCTCCTTCAATGCCCATGATAGGAATAAATAAATAGTTAAAAATGGTAATGAGTAAAACCAATACCACTACCGATACGATATTGAACAAGTAGTACTTGGATTGTAAAATAATTTCACCTGCCAAGCCGGTAACCATATTCAACATGCGGGCTATACCTACCCACCATACAACGATTTTACATTCTTCATACAATTCGTGCTGAGGAATGATAAGAATCAAATCGTCTATGCTGATCCAGATCAAAAGAAAAATGCCTCCGCCAACGATCAACTGGTTGATCGAAGAACGTTTGTAAATATCCTCAATGTATGCCACATCGTGATGATGCCAGGCGTTAGAAATAAGAGGTGTTGCGATTTGGCTGATGGCCTTGCGCGGAATTTCAATGATGCTCGCTATAAAAAAACCAAGTGCATACACGGCTACTTTATCCAGGCCATTTTTCATGATGGCTGCAATCATCAGTACATCGATGCGTGAAATCAGAACCGCACTTCCTCCACCTACAAGAATGACAAACGCATAGCTTTTGATCTGACGAAACATATCCCGATCCGGCCAATACACACGATAGTCAGACTGTATGAATTTCTTATAGTACCAGATTCCCAATAGAACGACGGTGACAAAATACGACACCATCACTCCTTCCATCATCCCGTCAAAAGACAATAGATGTAGGCCGACCGCTACAACAATGATTAAGACCACTAAGCGAAGAAAAACTTCCCTAAAAAAAACAGTTGAGACAATGTTCAACTTTACCCGATAAATACTATCGTATAGATTGAGTAAAACAAAAGCAAGTGTAAGTACCAAGACATACAATTTATAAGAAGTTAAAACTGCTGCATTGCTCGAAAATAGTTCAAAAAAGAAATCATCAAAGACCAGGTAAAGAAGACAGAACAGAACAAAACCCACCAACGCCATAAGACTCACATAACCGATGAATCCGGATCGATCGTCTTCCTTTACTTTCACATGAAAACGGTCTGCTATATTTCCCGTACCTAGTCCGGCGAAAACAGCAAACAAAGTGGCCAGGTCTATCACCACACGGTAAATACCTATTTCTTCCTGGGAAAGGTAATAGGGAAACACCCACATGATATTTGCAGCACCCAGTACAACACCCAGGTAATTCCAAATAGTCCCTTTGATACTTTGTTTGATGACCACTCCCATTCTTCAAAGATACTATTTAAAACAATATGTCACACTCGTTGCATTACCTGACATACGGTTTAGAATACACGTCACACTCCCTCTGCCGATTTTT
>DATHPB010000093.1:0-5540 GCA_035484295.1 Cytophagaceae bacterium | reverse complement strand
TTCAAAGAGATTCCAGACTTTTAGCGTCCAGAAGGTTGAATTTAAAAAATACAATAGCATTGATTTGATAAGCAGACTGACTAGAATAGTACCTGTTGCTGAATAAAAAACATACCAAAGTAAAGCGGAGATGTTCGAGTTTTTTTTGAAGAGTCCAATATACAGTTTGAAACATAAAAAAGTGCTCAACAAAAACACACAGACCGCCACATTGAATTGTAAATTAAACGCCATAGGGGAGTGAATCTCCTCTATGGTGTGTTGAAGTTCCCATAAACTACCAAACATCCAACAGATGGACAACAGACATACGGCTGGCAGTGACCATCTGAGACGAGTGATGTTAATGTTTGTCATCCAATTTACTTGCTTGAATAATTAGGGGCCTCTCTTGTAATTTGTATATCGTGTGGGTGGCTTTCTTTTACACCTGCACTTGTGATTTTTACAAACTGAGCTTGTTTCAGTACGGTAATATCTTTTGCTCCGCAGTATCCCATTCCTGCCTTTAATCCACCGACCATTTGATAAATGACTTCCGCTGTTTTACCTTTTACAGCTACACGACCTACAATACCTTCGGGTACTAATTTCTTGATGTCGTCTTCTGCGTCTTGAAAGTAACGATCTTTAGAACCGGTTTCCATTGCTTCAAGAGACCCCATGCCCCGGTACGTCTTATATTTTCTTCCTTCGTAAAGAATAGTTTGTCCCGGCGCTTCTTCTGTCCCTGCCAATAGCGAACCGATCATTACGCTATCTGCTCCACCAGCCAGCGCCTTAACGATGTCACCGGAATAGCGGATACCTCCATCAGCGATCACCGGGATTTTCTTTTTAGCAAGCGCTTGAGAGGCTTCCATTACAGCATATAATTGAGGAACTCAAACTCCTGCAATGATACGGGTGGTACAGATGCTACCAGGTCCTATACCTACTTTTACAGCATCGGCTCCTGCCTCAGCCAAAGCCAGAGCCCCGGCAGCAGTGGCTACGTTACCTGCAATGACATCGAGGTGTTTGAATTTTTTCTTGACATTTTTTAATGCTTGGATCACACCGTATGAATGACCGTGCGCTGTATCTAAGCTGATGACATCTACTCCGGCGTTGACCAATGCTTCCACGCGTTGCATCATATCTGGAGTAACGCCAACCGCGGCACCTGCTCTTAATCGTCCCTGCTCGTCTTTGCAAGCCATCGGACGATCTTTCTTTTTCAGGATATCTTTATAGGTAATAAGTCCTTTTAATTTGAAGTTTTTATCTACTATAGGGAGTTTTTCAATTTTATATTCTTGTAACGTTTTTTCTGCTTTCTCATGCGTGATACCTTCCGGTGCTGTGATAAGGTTGGCACTTGTCATGATTTTGGTAATTGGAAGGTTTTTGTTTTTCTCGAAACGCAAGTCTCTGTTGGTGACAATGCCAACTAACTTGCCATTCGAATTAATCACTGGAATACCTCCAATGCGGAATTCTTTCATGATCGCTAATGCGTCTTTGACTAAAGCGGTCTCATTAAGAACTACAGGATCTGATATCATACCGCTTTCAGAACGTTTTACACGGCGAACTTGAATGGCCTGTTCTTCTATGGACATGTTTTTGTGAATGAATCCCAGTCCTCCTTCATGAGCCATAGCAATAGCCATTTCGTATTCTGTTACCGTGTCCATGGCAGCAGATACTAATGGAATATTTAAAATGATGTTGCGGGTAAGTAAGGTGGAGGTGTTGGTGTCACGAGGCAATACTTCCGAGTAAGCCGGAACAAGTAAAACATCGTCGTAGGTAAGCGCCTCAGCGGCAATTTTAGGATTTTTTAGCATTTGCAAACAAAGTTAATAGCTGTCTCTATTTGCAGGATAAAGTTACGCAAAGGAAGGATGAAAACAAAACAATTGACTAAGAGGAAGCAGTTTTGTTTATGGTTATGATGAAGAGAAAATGGATGTCTTCAACTTTAAATGAGCAATATCCTTATTGTACCGGATGATTTAAAGTCGTCATCATACGCTTTTAATTATCCGATTTTTGAAAAATGTAAATAATAAGTATCGCCGATGTTTTTGAAAAAAGTGCATTTTTGACGTTTTAAAGATGTTTTTAAAATGATTAACGACAATAATTGTCTATTAACTTTGTAGACATTATATTTGTAAAGGTTAGCAACTATAAGCGCTTATTCACATGATAGAAGTCGATGAAATGCCACTTAAGTCGGAAATAAAAACAGCTCCTGTCCAACTTGATACAAGAGTCGTAAAAGTCAAGCATAGAAATAGAAGAGGACAAACATGGTTGTATGTAATCAGTGTTGCCTTGGCTTTGCTGGTTGTTGGCGCAGTGATTGCTGGATTTGTTAATGCAAAGGAAATCTCCATCAGCAAGGGATTGGATCAAATACTTACGCTGGATTTTGCTTTGTTTGTGCTAGCGGGTTTTATTGCGCAGATGATTGATGGAGCCTTGGGCATGGCTTATGGAGCCAGTTCTACATCCATGTTGATGTCGTTTGGTGTTCAACCTGCTGCTGCTAGCGCGGCGGTGCATACTGCAGAAGTATTTACAACCGGAGCATCAGGCATTTCGCATTTACGTTTTGGAAATGTCAACAGCAAATTGGCGAAGGCTTTGATTATACCGGGTGTGATTGGCGCTATTATCGGTGCATATATACTTAGTTCTATTGATGGTAAGGCGATTGCTCCTTATATTTCTTTATACCTGGTGTTTCTGGGTGGTCGGATTTTAATGAAAGCTTTCAATATCAGTAAAAAGAAAAATAAAATAAAAAACGTAGCTCCTCTAGCTCTCTTTGGTGGATTTATAGATTCTATTGGCGGTGGTGGATGGGGTCCTATTGTAACCTCTACATTATTAGGTAAAGGAAGAAATCCTCGTTATACCATTGGTTCAGTTAATTTAGCAGAATTTTTTGTTGCTCTGGCAAGTGCAGGTATTTTCACTTTTATGTTAGGGTTTCAAAATTGGATCGTCATGTTGGCTTTAATTGTCGGTGGTGTGCTCGCTGCTCCATTTGGTGCCGTATTGGCTAGTAAGTTTAAACCTAAAACCTTGATGATTGTTGTTGGTCTTGTTGTGATCGGGTTGAGTATCCGCACTATGCTGAAAGCGTGGTTGTAATTAGCAGTTAGTGCTACACAATAAAAAAGGCAGTGAAATTTTCACTACCTTTTTTATTGTTATTAATGACTAATTTTTAATAATCGTCATCTCTACGCGTCTGTTCAACCTACGTGTTTCTTCGCGGGAGTTGCTGGCAATGGGTTTGCTCCCTCCATACCCCTTTCCTTTGATCCTGTTTTTGTCAATGTCTTTTGAAATCAGGTAATCGGTGGTTGCCTTGACTCTGTTTTCCGATAATTCCACATTGAGTTTAGGATCTCCTTGATTGTCGGTATGTCCACTGATCTCAATTTCCACTGTTGGATTTTCTTTCATGAACTCCGCCAGTTTATCCAGCTCGCCGTAAGAAGCAGGAAGAAGTTCTGCTTTGCCTCGTTCAAACTGTAGTGTTTTTAATGTAACAGTAGTTCCTACTTTTATCTTTTCTAATAAAAAAGTAGACCTGAATTCCTTATCAAAATCACCTGTAACAATGGAATCTTCATAGGTTACATAGCCTTTTGATTTGAATGTAATGTAATAAAGTGTTTTGACCGGAAGGTCCAAGGATACAGTAGATTTGCCCTCGATATTTCCTCCTGCTAGTACTTCAGTGTTGCGCTTGATGCTATAGGTAAGATCGGATATGGGGGCTTGTGTCTCTTTGTCTTTCACTTCGAGTGTCACATGTACCAGAGAAGAATCTTTTTTAGGAGCTATGTTTTCCGTGATTGGTGCGATATAGTTGATGTTATTTTTAAAGCTCTCGAAACCGGCCAGAATTTTATCCGGAGGAATAACATAATTAGAAAGTTTAATCATTACCACAGCACCTGCACTTGCCTCATCCGTCACTTTTAAGTCGTCATAGAAAAAATTCAACTTTTGATCTTCGTCCAACAAGGTATGTTTATCTACGTCGTTAAATTCCAGCTTTGAAATTCCATCCGCAAATATTTTTACAGTATTAGTGGCCCCGTCTCTGCTGATAACATAATGCGTGTATTCATTTTCATTGACCGGTGCTTTTTCACTTACGAGCAAATTATAAAAATTCAATTTCCCATTGAAGATATAACAGCCCCAATCTGTTTTTCTATTTTTAAAGTCGATGACACGTTTCCAGCTATTGAGTTTGTCAAAGCGAAAATAAATTTCGATGGTATAAGAATCATTCAAAAAATGGTTGGCCGCGGCGTTGTCAAATTGTACCCCGCAATTGCGTTCAAATTGATAAGCCGTTTTTTTCATGTTGTCCAATTCTGGCAACTGTTCCTGAATGTAGACACCCTGGCGTCCAAGTATGACCAGATCAGGAAAAGATGGATTATTTGCCTTTAAATTATTCTCAAACAAATAACCTATTGTGTTTTGAGCAAAGCCCAATTGATGTATGCATGTCAATAAGAAAAGAAAATGTAAAACGGACTTCATAAGAAGAGTAAAATACTAGCTGGTGTATAATCTACACTACTAATTTAAAACCATTTAGCGGGAATGAAAAGTAAAAATTCAATTAATAGAATGTGAAGATCAAAAAAGAAGTGATTTATTGCAAGCAGCCTTCATTTCATTTCCTTCATAAAGAAAAAAAGCCAAAGTCATCAAAAATGTTACATGCTGCTCAGCGGTTAATGACGTATTCCTTTCACAGACTGTTCCTCGTTGGTTATAGCATGTAGAGGTATTTGTAGACGTTGAATGCAGAGCTTACCCTTCCAAATCGTTGTTGAATGGGTAAGAAAGGCGAGAATGACATTAAACCTCGTTGAGATAAAAAAACAGTGTGGAGTTTTTTGCACATCTGCTCAAAGAGGATTGAGGCTTGAGATCAATAAAAAGGGATTGACTGACCCATGCTATGAATTTTTTATTTGGAACAGCGTATAAAACGGGGTTTACCAAACAGATCGTTTTTGATTTCAATCTGATTGAATCCAAAAGAAGCAACGAGCTCAGCAGTTTCCTTACCCAACATTTCGTTGATCTCAAGGTAAAGCAATCCTCCATTTTCCAAATGACGCGCACTGAACAAGGCGATTTTTTCGTAATAAATCAGCGCTTCATGATCGTCAACGAACAAGGCCAGTTTGGGTTCATATTCCAATACATTTTTTTGCATCTCTTTTTTTTCAGAGTAGCGTACGTAGGGAGGATTGCTGACAATGACATCCAGCTTGGTGCTGTTGGTTTCTGCCAGGTTTAAAATATCGTCGTTTATAAAAGTGACCTTTGCATGATTAATGGAAGCGTTTTCAGCGGCAACGTACAAGGCACTTTTGCTGATATCCACTGCCCTCACTTCTGCTTCCGGTAAATGGCAGGCCAGTGATACCGCAATGCATCCGCTGCCCGTGCCCATGTCCATGATGCGTAATCCTTTGCGGTCTTTGTTTTCTTTGATGATG